>JAFSPK010000036.1:0-42935 GCA_017443005.1 Acidaminococcaceae bacterium | reverse complement strand
TCCCACCTCCTGTGTGAGAGGCGTTGTACCTGCTGATTCCATCTGGAAGAACAGCGGAGAAATCATCCATAAGGGGGAAATGTAACAATGGGTAAATATTTCGGTACAGACGGCTTCCGTGGCGAAGCCAACAAAGACCTGACCTTTGAACATGCGGTGAAGATCGGCCGTTTCCTGGGCTGGTACTACGGCGCCCGGCTGGGCAAAAAAGCAAAAGTCGTCATCGGCAAAGATACCCGGCGCAGCTCGTACATGTTCGAATCGGCCCTTTGCACGGGCCTGGTGGCGTCCGGTGCGGATGCCTACATCATGCATGTGACGACCACGCCTTCCGTAGCTTACATCACCCGGGTAGATGATTTTGACTGCGGCATCATGATTTCTGCTTCTCACAACCCGTTCTATGATAATGGCATCAAACTGCTGAACAGCAACGGCGAAAAGATGGACGAAGAAACCATCCTGAAAGTAGAAGACTATATTGACGGAAAAATCGACGTTCCCATGGCGGAACGGGCTGCCATCGGCCGTACGGTGGATTATGTGGCAGGGCGCAACCGATACATCGGCTATCTGATCTCCCTGTCCAAATTCAGCTTCAAGAATGTGAAGGTCGGCCTGGACGTAGCCAACGGCGCTTCCTGGCAGATCGCCAAAGCGGTGTTTGACGCTTTGGGCGCCAAGGTCTATGTGATCAACAACCAGCCGGACGGCTGCAACATCAACACGGACTGTGGCAGCACCCATATCGAACACCTGCAGAAGTTTGTAGTGGACAACAAGCTGGACATCGGCTTTGCCTACGACGGCGACGCGGACCGCTGCCTGTGCGTAGACGAAAAGGGCAACGTGGTCACCGGCGACCACACCCTGTACATCTATGGCCTGTACATGAAAGAACGGGGCAAGCTGCTGAATAACAAAGTGGTTACCACCATTATGTCCAACTTCGGTCTGTACAAAGCACTGGATAAGGTCGGTATCGAATATGAAAAGACCAAAGTCGGCGATAAATATGTATATGAAAACATGGTAAATACCGGCAACCGCATCGGCGGCGAACAGTCCGGCCACACCATCTTCATCAAATACGCCACCACCGGCGACGGCATCCTCACTTCCCTGAAGCTGATGGAAGTTATGCTGGCCAAGGAAAAACCCATGAGCGTGCTGGCGGCGCCTGTTGTTTTCTATCCGCAGGTTTTGAAGAACGTAAAAGTTAAGAGCAAACCGGACGCACAGAACGACCCGGACGTGCAGGCAGCCGTTGCCAAAGTGGCGGAAGCCCTTGGAGACACCGGCCGCATCCTGGTACGGGAAAGCGGCACCGAACCGGTGATCCGTGTCATGGTGGAAGCGGAAAGCGATGAAGTCTGCGAGAAATACGTGGATGAAGTCATCGAAGTGATCAAAGCCAAAGGACACATTGCGTAAGGTAACGCGAATACACAAGACCGCGCTCTGTACTGCATTACCTGCACAGCGATACGGTGAGTACGGAGAAAGGCCTGTAAAAATTAAAAACGGCATAAAAAAATCAGGGCTGGACGAACATCGTCCAGCCCTTTTTGATTTCAGAAACGTGCAGGAACCAAAGAACCTTCTCTCTTCATTCTTGTTTTACAGACTTTTCCACAGCGATTGCAGTCAAACCGCAGCCCTGTCAGTTTTACTTCTCTTCATTACTAACTTTGAATACCATGCAGTAGATAACCGGCATAACCACCAGGGTGATCAGCGTAGCCACAGTCAACCCGCAGGAAATGGCAATGGCCATGCCCCGCCAGAAATCGCTGGGAAACATGGGGATCAGGCCCAGCACGGTGGTAAGCGCCGTCAGCATAATGGGACGGAAACGTACGATGACGGATTCCGTTACTGCTTTCAGCCGTGGCATGCCCTGTGCCAGATGCTGATCGATCTGGTCCACCAGCACCGTTCCGTTACGGATAATGGTACCGACCAGTGCCAGGGCGCCTGTCTGCGCCATGATACCCATAGGCGTATTGAACAGGAACAGGCCCAGAATAACGCCAACCAGTCCCAAGGGCGCTATACAGGTAACTACGAATACTTTCCTTACATCCATCAGCATGAGCATCAGCAGAATGACCATGATAATGAGCATGGCCGGCACAGGCCGTAAAATGGAAGCAAGGGACTTGACGCTCTTCTCCGAAGGTCCGTCGATTTCAATTTTTACGCCTAATGGCAGCTGTTTCCGCAATTCTTCCGAAGCGAGCCAGATTTCATTGGTGACGTCATTGCCGGTGACGCTGTCAATAATACCCGCATTGACCGTGACCGTCGGCAGCAGGTTGCGCCGCCAGATCATGCCGTCTTCATTCTCATAACTCAGGTACGCTACCTGGTTCAGCTGCACGGCGCCCCTGGCAGTAGGGATGCTCATGGTTCCCAGATCGCTGATATCCTGATGGTCTTTCGGTTCTAACCGGAACACCATGTCAATGGCCTGGTCGCCTTCATAATACTTGCTGATGCTGTAACCGCTGATTTCTGCGTACAGGGCAGCCGCCACGGTTTTCCGGGTCAGACCCATCTGACGCAGCTTGTCATCGTCCAGTTCCACTTTAACGGCAGGTGCCTTTTCCATCCAGTCAAAATTAATTACGGTTACGTGCTCATTGGCCACCATAATCTCTTTTAATTTTGCGGCATATTCTTTGGCCTGGTTATCCGTAGGCGCGGTTACACGGAACATGACCGGGTACGGCGTCGGCGGCCCCAGCGGAATGGAATGGGAGTAGCTCTGGACATCCGGGAAATGATCCTCTATCATAACCTTGATCTTCTTTTCCAGCTGTTTTCGGGCTTCCAGGTCTTTAGCCACCACGACCAGCTGGGCATAATTATCCCGGGGCTGCACCGGCTGAATGACCAGTACGAAACGGGGACTGCTTTCCCCCACATAGGTGGAAATACTGTTCACGCCATTCTCTTTCAGCACCATCTCTGTCAGTTTGCGCGCCGCCTCATCGGTGGTTTTCAGGCTGGTGCCTTCCGGCAGGTTCATGTCCACTAACAGCTCAGGCCGTGTGGAAGCCGGAAAGAATTCCTGTTTCAGCAGCTTGCCCAGCAACAGGGACCCGATAAAAATGCCGATACTTATAATAATGACTGTCATGCGATGGTGCAGCGACCATTTCAGCAGTTTACGGAACAAATCGTAAAAACCGCCCTGATACATGGAAGCCTCCGCTTCCTCTCCCCCGCCCTTATCTTCCTTTTTCAACCAGGAATGGGCCAGGGTCGGAGCCACGGTAGCCGAAACCAGCCAGCTGCTCATCAGGGTAATGGTCACTACGGTGAAAAGGCTGCCGGCATATTCGCCTACAGCAGATCTGGCAAAAGCGATCGGCATAAAGCTGGCACAGGTGATCATAGTACCTGTCAGCAGGGGCTTGGCACAACTTTCAAAGGCAAAGGAACAGGCTTTGATGCGGTCCCAGCCTTCGTTGATCTTCGTTTCGATCATTTCCACCACAACCACGGAATCATCCACCAGCATGCCCAGCGCCACAATCAGGGCGCCTAGAGACATCTTGTGCAAATCGATTCCCGCCAGGAACATACCCACCATGCTGCACATCAGCACCAGGGGAATGCAGACGGAAATGACATAACCGCTCTGCCGTCCCAACGTCATCAGGCTGACCACTAGCACGATCAGAATCGCTTCCACCAGGCTCTCCACAAACTCGTTGATGGATTCCTTTACCACCTTAGGCTGGTTCAGCACCTGGTTGAATTCAAAACCCAAAGGCAGCTGCCGGCGTATTTCCGCAACTTTTTTATCCAGGTTCCTGCCCAGTCTCAGGTTGTTGCCGCCATCCACCATGGAAATGGAAATGCCCACGGCCGGCTTACCGTTAAAATACATCTTGGGATCTGCCGGTTCCACATAACCCCGCTCGATCCTGGCAATATCCCCCAGCCGCAGGGTGCGTCCATTGCCGCTGACAGGAATGTTTTCAATATTCTTTACCGTATCCGGCAGTCCCGTCAGACGCAGGTAGATATTGCTCTTTCCGTTATGCTTCATAGCCGCCGGGGTAACAGAGGTTTCCGCCTGCACCACCGCCGCCAGCTGATCTACACTCATACCCAGCTGGGCCAGCTTTTCATTGTCCACCTGGATATAGATCTTCTCCGGCTGTACACCCAGCAGTTCCACTTTCTTAACATCCGGTACCTGTACAAACTCGTCTTTGATACGACTGGCTACCTTACGCATCTCCTCGTAAGAGAAACTGTCGGAGGTGATGGCGTAAACGTTGCCGAACACATCGTCAAAGTGGTCGTTAAAGAACGGCCCGTACATATCGGCGGGCAGCTCGCTTCGTTTGTCATTGACAAGATTACGCACGTCCAGCCAGTGGCTGGGGATCGTTTCCGAAGGAACGCTCTCTTTCAGATAAACGTTGATTACGCAGACGCCCGCCCGGGAATAGCTGGTAACATAATCCACGTCGTCTACGGTCTGTACCACTTTTTCAATCTTGTCTGTCACATGCATTTCCATCTGCTTGGCAGTAGCTCCCGGCCAGGCAGCGGAAATAACCATCTGCGTAAGGGGGAAGCTGGGATCTTCCTGACGGCCCAGCACCGCATAGCAGAAGATTCCCATGATTGCAATCAGGGCAGAGAAGAAATGGATGACCTGTTTATGTTTGATTGCCCATTCGGCCCAGTTACTGTTCATTTTACCTCACTGCCTTCCAGACGCACTTCCTGTCCTTCCGCCAACTTGTTGATTCCGCCTGTAACAACCACATCGCCTTTAGACAGACCTTCCGTAATCTTCACATCGCTGCCTTCAAAGCCGGCTGTCTTCACAGGTACAAGAGACACCTTCTTATCCCGCACGACCCAGACCTGCGCCTGATCCCCGGTCTGGTAGATGGCTCCGGTAGGCACAAGGGTCGATTTAACGGTTCCCGCGTTCAGGGTTACTTTGGCCGTCATGCCCAGATTCGCCGCCTCCGGCATGGAATCTACAGCCACCTTAACTTTATAGGTACGGGTCACGCTGTCGGCCATGGGAGCGATTTCGGCAATATGTCCGGTAGCGGTCAGATTGTTCAGGGCCCAAAAAGTTATCGTAGCCGGCTGGTTCAGGCGGATCTGCCCTAACCGGTTTTCCGGCACGAAAATCTGGATTTCCCGACTGCCGTCCTGCACTACGGTAGCCACGGGTGTTCCGGCGCCTACTACCTGCCCGACTTCCCCGGAGATGGAGGCAACCACCCCGTCATGGTCGGACACCAGCCGGGTATAACCCATCTGGTTCTCACTGGCAGTCAGCTGCGCCCGGGCGCTTTCCAGCTGGGACGCCGCTGCGTCATAACGGGTCTTGTGCTCGTCCCGGATCATGGTACTGACAGCGCCTTTTTCATAAAGGGCGGTATACCGTTTATAGTTTTCCTTTACAACCTCATAATTGGAAAGGGCCGCCTGGTACGTGGCCTGAGCCGCGTTATAACTTTGCTGCACATCCTTCGGGTCCAACTCCATCAGCACCTGACCGGCCCGGACTTTATCGCCTAAACTGATATGGCGGGCCCTGATTTTCCCTATCACCTGAAACGCCAGATTGCTTTCAAATTTTCCCCGCACCTCGCCGGGATACACAGCCGTCTCTTTAGAAGCAGTATCTCCTATCGTAACGGTGCGGACCACAGGGACGACAGGTGCTTCCGCAGCCGGCGGCTGCAGCGCGGAGAATATGCGCCATCCCACAAACAGGACAGCCGCAGCTCCCAGAATCATATAATGTGTTTTCGTCATTTTAATTTCTGGCAGGTTCATAATAATAAACGCACCCTTTCGTAATTAATATGCAATCAGATTGCAAAATATCCTTCATAACAATACAACGAATCATACCACCTGTGATTCCTATTTAGCAATGTCCGGTATACTGTTACGGCTCAATAATATTGAAGTCCGCCTTAAAAGGCGTCATATATTTGATCAGCCGGACAGGAACCGTCTTGTCCCCCTCCGCGGAAATGCGCTGCAGCACTTCCTTATTCACCATCATCAACCCCATCAGCTGCATCCGGCTGCAGGTAAGGGTGCAATCCGCCGCTTTTCCCTTCACGCCCTTATGGACCAGCAGGACACCGTCCCTCCGTTTAATAAAGAAGGTTTCTCCCGTATCCGAAACGATCAGGTTCAGGGTAAAGTCATCGTTCTGGGCCTTTATGGCATCGGTTGAGATATTGATGAAGTCAAGCATCATCTCTGCCGTCATGCCTGCTTTCATATCGGCGGCTCCGGCTTTCGGCGCGTGTATCGCCTGGTTGCCGCAACGCAATTCCAGCGCCGCCGTCAGATAGGCATTGCGCCAGATTCCGCTTTCCGCCTGATACCCCAGCTGCTCCAGCGCGTCCGCGCACAGGTTTCTTGCTTCCTGATTCGACGGGTCGGCGAAGACCAGTTCTTTGGTGACCTGGGCCACCCACTGGTACTCCCCTTTTTCATAATCATTACGGGCTTTGGCAAGCACTGCCGACGCATCCCCCAGATACTCCGCCCACTTTTTGCCCGTAGCTTCCGGCGTCAGCAGGTTCAGGTTCACCGGGTTGGCGTCATACCAGCCCAGATACCGCTGGTACACGGCCTTGATGTTGTGGTTCAGGGTTCCGTAATACTGCCGGATATACCACACCCTGGCCAGCTTTTCCGGAAGATCCAGCATCCTGGCAATTTCCACCGGGGTATAGCCCAGATTGGCATAATGCAGGGTCTGATCATTGATGTATTTGTAGGCGGCTGCCGTGTCATCCATATACTTCTTAATTTTTTCCGTTCCCCAGTGGGGCCAGTTATGGGACTGGAACACCACGTCCGTTTTATCCCCGAACAGTTCTTCCGCTTCCAGTATATATTTGGCCCAGGCACTGGCATCCCGCACCTGAGCGCCCCGCAAGGTGTACAGGTTGTGCATGGTGCCGGTGCAGTTTTCTGCCAGCCACAGGGCCCGGTAATCCGGGAAATAGGCATTCATCTCTGCCGGAGCTTCCGTGCCGGGGGTCAGTTGGAACTGTATTTCTATCCCGTCAATGCGCAGGCTTTCATTCTTCGTAACTTCATAGGTAGGAGACAACAGCCCAACATTACCCACAGCCTGCCCCAGACCGATGCCGATGGCCAGTTTGCCTTTCGGTCCCGGATGCAGATGGACCCCGTACTGATACTGGGCCCGCCGTCCCATCGCACAACCTGCGTAAATATTCTCGCTGACCGCATGCTCTAAAAAGCCTTCCGGCGCAATCACAACCACCTTACCGCTGGCCAGCTGGTCTTTCAGGGAAAGGTTTGCATCAGCCGCGTCTTCCTTTTTGACCAGACCGTAGATGCCGCCGTAGTGGTCGATGTGGGAATGGCTGTAGAGAACCGCGACGATGTTCAGAGGACCAAAATGCTTTTCCATCAGCGCTTTGGCTTCTTCCATATCCTCCTGGCACATGAGTACATCAAACACGATCCAGCCGTTTTTGGTACGGATGAACGTCACGTTAGCCATATCGTAACCCCGGACCTGGTAAATCCCCTTGCACACTTCAAAGAGCCCGGCATAACTGTTGAACAGGGTATTCCGCCACAGGCTGGGATTGGCAGTGTCCGGCGCCTTGGCAAATTCTTTCATAAAATCGTAACCCACCGCATTCCAGACCACATGCCCGTCTTCACCGCGGATAACGAGAGCGGTCGGTGCTTCCAGCAGCCCCCGCAGCGCGTTTTCCTTTTCTGCCTCGTCGTCAAAGTCGAGCTTCTTGTACCAGGCTGCATTGGCCTCTCTGGTAAAAACAGTTGCATCCTTTGCAAGGTTTTTATTTTCTGCCTTGTTTGCCATTTGAATCCACCTTTCCCTAAAAGCTGCCGGCAAAACCGGAAGCTCTGTACTAGTATCTGAACTTTTCTGATTTATAATTATAACATAAAATGTATCTCGGATGCCATCAAATCCATACAACCGTAACAACGATTAGACGTTTATCCGTTTTCTGCCGTGCCCATGTACACCGCTTCGTCCATCATGCCTTCATTTTTGGAAAGCGCCGTGGTCACCGCGATATCCCCGATCGTATTGATGGTGGTACGGAACATGGAAGTCAGCGGATCGATGCCCAGCACCATGGCGAACAGGGTGTAGCGGATCTGCTTGTTCCCCGCCTCGTGTACCCGGACCGTCACAATGTTCAAACCGTTTTTGTGGGCGTAAGAGAGCTGCTCCTTCTTTGATTTCAGGAACACCGTCCGCTCATAATCGGGATCGTCCTCGTTCCATTCCTCCAGCATCTGCAGCGGATTATACTCATCGCCTTTCGTCTCCAGGCGCAGCGAAACATCGCCGAAGCGCTTGCGGACCTTCACTTTGTCGCAAACCTCCGGGCGTCTGGAAAGCTGCAGGGAATAAATATGCTCCACCAGTTGCTTTCCGGCTTCCGCTTCCTTATCGGACACACCCAGCTTCCGGAGCGTGTCGCCAATCCCATTGACAGTCTCTCTGTAACCGTCGGGGGTAAGTTCAAAAGTACGCCATCGTTCAAACATTTCATGCACTCCTTATACAACAGTAAGCTACGTATCCTTACCTTATTATAATAACTTTTTATCCTTATAAATTCAAGAGAATTCTGGTTGAAATGCCAGTTTTTTAGCTGAAAAGTCAATAAAGAAACTTTGCGAAAAAAACGCGTGACCTGTCCATGTATGGTTGGACAGGCCACGCTCTTTTTTATTTACCCTTTTTCAATTCGTCACGCAAGTACTCTTCCGCTTTATTCAGCTGCACGTCCACCGTCGCTTTTTCCGGCAGTTCGATCTCCACGTCCGGCGTGACGCCCACCTTGTGGATGGAACGCCCGGATGGCGTATAGTACATGGCGGTGGTCAGCTTCAGCCCGGTTTTTGTCGTAACATGGAACACGGACTGCACACAGCCCTTGCCATATGTTTTGACCCCGAACAGTTTGCCGGCTTTGGTATCCTGTACCGCAGCGGATACGATTTCCGAAGCGCTGGCGCTGCCGTGGTCGATAAGGACTGCCAGGGGGTACTTCACCTTTTCCAGTTTGGATTCGTACACCTTGGTGTTGCCTTTTTTATCCGTAATGGAAACCACCGGCCCCTTGGGAACGATATAGTTGGACACTTTCACGCATTCCGTTAACAGGCCGCCGGGGTTATGGCGCAGGTCCAGAAGGGTTGCCTGCATCCCTTCCTGTTCCAGCTTTTCATACGCCTTTTTAAACTCTTCCCCGGTATTTTCATTGAACATGGCGATGCGGATGTAGCCGATTTTGGAATCCGGCAGCATCCTGCCCGCCACAGACTTCACCTTGATATCGTCCCGCACGATGTCCGCCGTAAACTGCTGGCCGTTTTTGTGCTCCAGCAACAGCTTGACGCTGGTTCCCTTTTTCCCGCGGATGGTGCTGACCACATCTTCCAGGGTACGGCCTTTGGTATCCACGTCGTTCACCTTCAGGATCTTGTCGCCGGCTTCGATGCCTGCCTTCGCCCCGGGTGAGCCTTCCATGGGAGATACCACCACAAACTCCTTGTTGCGCTGGCCCAGCACCACACCGATGCCACCAAAGGTCCCGTCTGTCATCTCGTTCAGGCGCGCAAAGCCCTTTTCATCCATATATTCCGAATAGGGATCGTCCAGGCTTTCCACCAGACCGTGCATGGCGCCTTCAAAGAGCTTTTTATCTGTGTACTCCCCTACATAGCTGGAACGGATCTTCCCCAGCGTGTACAGGAACTGCAGCGTGCCCCCCGCGTTATGGGTCAGCTTATGCATACCCCAAAACACGCTGATGAGGGTCAGTGTCACGATTCCGATGACCAGGATCGGGAGCAGCCAGACATTTATGCTTATTTTTTTCTTAAACAGGTTTAACACGCAAATCCCCCCGCTTCAAACAGCAGAATAAAACATAAGACCGAAAAAGGAGGAAAGAAGACGAGTTCCTTCCTCCTGATTATATCATTAACAAAGTATATTTCATCACCGGTTACGGCAGATAGTTCAGCGGTTCCGTCACTTCGCCGTGCAGGCGTACCTCAAAATGACAGTGGGGTCCGGTAGAATACCCGGTACTGCCTGCCAGCGCGATCACCTGTCCCTGGGATACCCGCTGGCCTTCGCTTACCGACAGACTGGAGTTATGCCCGTAAATCGTAACCAGGCCGCCGCCGTGGTCGATCATGACCGCATATCCGTAGCCGCCCATCCAGCCGGAATACACCACTACGCCGGCTGCCGCCGCATGGATCGGCGTGCCGTAATCCACCCCGATGTCCATCCCGGAATGATACTTCCGGGTACCGAAGATGGGATGTACACGCCAGCCGTAATAGGAAGTGATCGTACCGGAGCATGGCCATACAAAGGAACCGTTTCCGCCGCCGGAGGGCATCACGGAAGCGGTTTCCAATCCCTGCAACATGGATTTGATGTTATCCGAGATTGCCAGCAAACGGTCATATTCCGCTTCGGACTTCCGTTTTTCTTCCTCTGCCTTGTACAGTTTCTGGGCCCGCTGTTCCCGCATTTCTTCCGCATCAGTACGCTTTTGCACCAAGGCGGCCTTGTCCTTTTTGATTTCCGCCATCTGGGAATCCAGCAGATCCTGTCGCCGTTGGATTTCCGCCGCTTCTTTCTCCACGATGGCGATCAGATCCAAATCGCTGCGGATGATTTTCTGCAACAGGTACATACGGGAAGCAAAATCGCCAAAATCTTTGGCGCCCAGCAACACTTCCAGATAATTGATCTGGCCGTTCTCATAGATATCACGGAGACGGCGGCGGTAAATCCGCATCCGCCCTTCCATTTCCTCTTTCTTTTTATTCAGTACGGCTGTATTTTCATCAATATCTTTCTGCAGCGCGTCCGCTTTTTTCTGCAGCTTGTCAATGTCCTACTGCAGGCGGCTCAGTTTGGCAACGATCTCGCCCAGGCTTTCTTTGGCCGCTGCGACTTTCAGTTTTGCCTTGTCTTTGTTTTCTTCCGCCACCTGCACATTATGCTGGGCCTTATCCAGTTCCTTCTGCTTCTTTTCCATTTCGGTGGCTGCCAGGGCAGGCAGCATATTCAGCAGGAACAGCCATACGGCAAGCAGGACTGTGAAAACGTTACGTGATTTCATAGGACAGCCCCTCCTAAACCCGCAGGAATTTCTTCAGGGACAGGTAGCTACCCAGAGCGCCGATCAGCGTACCGCAGGCCAGGATGAAAAGGTCTGCGTACAACAGGGTCGGCCAGGACTGCAAAATCGGGAAAAACGCAAAGGTCGTGTGCAGCCTGCCGCTGAGGCTGACATAGATCAGGTCCACAATGGCGCAGGCTATGATGGCGCCCCCCAGTCCCAGCGTCATGCCTTCCAGCATGAAGGGCCAGCGGATGAACCAGTCGGTGGCGCCCACGTATTTCATGATGACGACCTCACGCCGCCGTGCGAACACGGTAAGGCGTATGGTATTGATGATAATAAACAGGGTGGCCAGACAAAGGAACACGATCAGCACGGCGCCGCCGAGACGCAGCACCCGGGTCAGGGCAAACAGGTGCTCTACCACCTCCTGTCCGAACTTTGCGGTCTCCACCTTAGGCCAGTGTTCCACCTGGGAGACCAGCGCTTTGATCCGTTCCGGTTTGTCTACCTGCACCTCAAAGGAAAAGGGAAAGGGATTGTCTTTCCCCAATGCTTTCAGCAGCGTCGCCTGATCCCCCAGGCGGTTCTTAAACCGGTCCATGGCCATGGCCTTGGTCACTTCCGTGACTTTTACCACACCTTCCATCTTTTTGAGCTTTTCCCGTATATCGGCCACTTCTTCGCCGGTGGCGGTGTCCTCCAGATAGACCGTCATCTCCACCTGGCTTTCCAGGTATTTCGCCAGATTATCCGTATTCAGGTACATCAGCAGGAACATCCCCAGCACCAGAAGGGAAACAGCAACCGTAGAGACAGAAGCAAAGCTCATTATGCCGTTACGCTTAATGGATTTGCCTGTCTCACGGATAAAATATTCTTTACTGCTCAGACTCATATCCGTATACTCCGTTCAGTTCGTCGCGTACAATCTCGCCCTGTTCGATGGCGATGACCCGTTTTCCCATGCTGTCAACAATTTCCTTATCATGGGTCGCCATAATAATGGTCGTCCCCGTATTGTTGATTTCCTGGAAAATTTCCATGATTTCCATACTGGTTTCCGGATCCAGGTTTCCAGTAGGTTCGTCTGCGATTACCAGACTGGGGCTGTTGACAATCGCCCGGGCAATGGCAATCCGCTGCTGTTCCCCGCCGGACAGCTCGTTGGGCTTGGAATACGCCCGGCGGCGCAGGCCCACCAGATCCAGCACGTTCATGACACGGCGCTTGATCTTCCGGTACGGCGCTTCAATAACCTGCATGGCAAAGGCCACATTATCATACACCGTACGGTCCGGCAGCAGGCGGTAATCCTGAAATATGATTCCCAGCTGACGCCGCAGGTACGGTACTTCTTTCGCTGTCAATTTTAAAATGTCCACATCGTTCAGGAGAATATTGCCGGAAGTGGGAAGCACTTCCCGGAACAGCATCTTGATAAACGTGGACTTACCTGCCCCACTGGGCCCTACAATAAATACAAACTCTCCCTGTTCGATCCGGACGTTAATATTACGCAGCGCCACATTCCCGCCGGGATATGTTTTGCTGACATCAATCATTTCCAGCACTGGTAAAACTCCCTCCAAATCAGTACGGAGAAACGGATCCTCCGTTTTCTACATAATACTATACAACTTTTTGCGTACACTGTTTGCAAACTTATTGCGAACTATTGCTTATGCAACAGCGCAAAGGCTTTGGAAACTGTGCTTTGCGCCAGCTTCCGCATCGCCACAAGATGTTCCTCCTGCAGCTGGGGTTTGCGGCCCCAAAGCTCCTCCGCCGCTTTTTCCACGTTTCCGGCGTCCAGCGTTTCCACCGTACCCACAGCCTCTGTCCCAATGGCTTTCAGGAAACTGTCCACCTTGGGATCGTAGGATATGGCCATCAGCGGCACTTTCATCACGGCCGCAAAGATCAGCGCGTGCAACCGCATGCCGATCAGCAGCCGGAAACTGCCGATGACGCTGAGGAATTCCTCGGTGGAATAATCCCCCTGGAGCAGGGCAACCCGGTTCCGGGTTTTGGGAAGATAACTCTGCAGCAGCTGGCTGTCTTTCAGGTCTTTGGAAACCTGCAGCGGCAGAATGGCGATTTGGGCATTATATTCTTCGCTGAGTTTGCCCAGCGCCGCCGCAAGCTGTTTCAGGCAGCGCTGATTATCCGGCCATTCCCGCACGGAAACGCCGATGATCGGTTTGTAGGGATCCAGACCGGCTTCCGTCAGTATGGCTTTCCCCATCACTTTTGATTCCGGATTCAACATCAGCACCGGATCCGCCGTGACCTCCACTTTGGCAGCCGGAACGCCCATACGTGCCAGTTCTTCTGCCGAATCCCGGTCCCGCACCGTGATCACGTCCGCCCGGTTCACTACCAGACGGGTCAGCAGCCGCATGAGTCGGCTGCGGATCGGACCGATGCCCTGGGCGAACAGCATGACCTTCTTCCGTTTCCATTTTGCCGCCGCAATCACGGAAAGGTAATAGGCAAGGCTGCGCTTACTGGTCACGTCCTGTAACAGGCTGCCGCCGCCGCTGATGACCAGGTCCGCCTCGCGGATAGCCCGCAGCAGCCGCACCGCCGCAAAACGGTACAGGGATTTGACCTGATGTTTAGCAATTGTATTTCCCGGATTTCCGGAAATTACGGTAATATCCGCCGTCGGCTCGACCGCGCGCAAAGCGGCCAGAATCGCCGTCAGCAGCGCCTCGTCGCCGGCGTTATTGAATCCGTAATAACCGGAAATTACGATTTTACTCATTAAGTGTAAATCTCCTCAGCCACGGTTTAACATATGGCATTAAAACTGAAACTGCGATTACCGCAATAATTCCCAGAACAGAACCCAGCAGATAGCCGTCTGCCGCACGGATGTAGCTCATCATGGCCGGCGTGCGCATATGGCAGAAGGTCTGCACCAGGGAACCCTGCCCGATGACAGCCCCCAGCACCAGCGCCAGTTTGCACCAATTGGGCGCCATGCGGTACGCGGCCAGTACGGCCAGGAAGAAGGCCGGATGACCAATCATGAATTCCTTTTCCCGGGGACGGGCATACATGACCTCTTCCAGGAAAAGACGCAGTTTGATCTCGATGGCGGGCACCGGCACGCCGCCGGTATGGCCGCTGCGACCTACAAAGATGTAAGCCACGAACAGCAGCACGCCTAATATGACAAAATGTCCCAGTGTGAGACGGGTCTTACAAATCTGTACCAGCTGGGAAAACAGGTCCGCCACGTTTTCCCCCGGATTCCGGAAAATGCTGTACTGCCGTAAAAACAGCAGCAGAGTCAGCAGCACCGGCATAATAAAGGTAAGCTTTACGCCGCGGTAAATATCCGCTTCCAGCAGGAAACGCAGATCGCCCATGATGGAACCGTTCAGGGTGGCGCCGATCAGGGAAAGGGCAATGGCCAGGGCCAGTTGCCACAACGCGGTAACGATGACGCCGACAGTTGATTTCGTGTCTGTTTTTATGGTATCCCACAGGGTCAGCATCACGCTCATGGAAAGAACCGGATACAGTACCGCCGATAAAAAGGCCAGCCCCTGCCGGACCGACAGGCCGCGCCCTATGAACAGGCTGTACGCGGTAAGCAGCATGCCGAAGATGACCAGCAGGTACTGCTTCGTGCCTTTACAGGATGGCAGAATCATTCCCATATATAACGCCAGCGCCGCCCAGGCGCCCAACGCCACTACCAGCAATGCTTTCCGGTCCGGGTCATACGAACCGGCAAACTCCGGATTGCCGTTGGCGGAAGCAGGCGCAGTGTCGCCCGGCTTCTGGAACACACCGGCCACGCCGATCTTGTAGCCGCGGCCTTTCACCTGCTGGGTAATCTTCCGCATATAGTCCAGGTTCAGGTCAATAATATCCACGCCATTTTGCGGTTTTAAGAATAAACGCACATAAT
Source organism: Acidaminococcaceae bacterium (assembly GCA_017443005.1). GTDB lineage: Bacteria > Bacillota > Negativicutes > Acidaminococcales > Acidaminococcaceae > Succiniclasticum. The sequence goes on along the minus strand of JAFSPK010000036.1, from coordinate 27,815 downwards.
TCACGCGGATGTTCCGTTCCTCATCCGCAAGCGCCCAGCGCCGCAACGCGTCCGGCATCATCAGCTTGCTGTTTTCCTGGGCGTCGATGTTCAGCACCCGCACCGCATTGTTGTCCACACTGCGGAGCAGGGCGTCCAGTCCCGCAAATTTGGCAAACTGCAGCTGGGTCACATGCTCCAGCAGACCCAGGCGGATATTTCGCTCCCGCAGTTTCTTTCCCATATACTCTATATCGGCAGGGAAACCGATTACGTCTGTGCCGCAGGGAATATAGGTGGTCACCTGCACGCCAGCCTTATCGATCCGGGCAAAGAGGCTGTCCACGCCTTTTTGTGTATAGGGCAGATAGTTTTGCGGACGTACCGCAACATAAAAGCCTTTTTCCTGCACTTCCCGCAGCTCTTTCACGGACAGGCCCAGCGGCGCCTGCATCATAGGCGTCTTGGCCCGGTAATCCGGTTCCAGCAGCAGCCGGGAGTCGCCCTTTACTTCCAGAATTTCCGGAGTCTGGCTGAAGGGTTTCACCCGCTCCGCACCGTAACGCAGGAGCAGGTCTTCTTTCACCTCGTTCCAGGCTTCTTCGTCTTGCCCCCGGGTCACATATACCGCATCCGGGTCCAAAGCCGGTGAAGCAAGGATCGCGTCAAAATCGCCCCGGTGCACACCGGCAGCCGCCTTTTGCAACACATCCCCCGGCATGGCGGAGATTCGCTTTTCCCTGTCCAGCCGTTCCAGCGTGGTGTCGTAGACGATCAGCGTGGTCACGCCGGCGTCTTTAAACTGCTGCAGCAGTTTTTCGCTGCTGTAGCCTTCCCGCTGGGCCATCATCAGGATCCCCTGATGATCCAGGGTCTGTTCCACCGTATCATTGCGTTTTTCAATGCCGACGCGGATCTGCATCAGATACAGCGCCGCACAGAATGCAACGGCAATGCACAGGACCAATATGGGATTGTAACGTTCTTTCCAATTCGGTACGCTCATTCTTTTTCCCTGCACGACGGAAAGCGGCGTATATCTCACGGCATACGTCGCTGTCGCTGATTATATTATTTGTTTTGCCGCCAGTCTCCTGGCTTCATATTCCTGCCGCAGATAGGCTTCCACAAAAGGCCGCAGGTCTCCGTCCATCACCCCGTCCACATTGGAGGTTTCGTACGTGGTGCGGTGGTCCTTCACCATCGTATACGGCTGGAACACATAGGAACGGATCTGGCTGCCCCATTCAATAGCCTGGTAATCCCCGGCCAGGTCGCTGATCTTGGCGTCCCGTTTTGCCTTTTCAAAGGCATACAGTTTACCGCGCAACATCTGCAGCGCTTTTTCGCGGTTCTGGATCTGGCTGCGTTCGTTCTGGCACTGCACCACGATACCGGTAGGCAGGTGGGTCATGCGTACGGCGGAAGAAGTCTTGTTGACGTGCTGTCCGCCGGCGCCGCTGGCCCGGTACACGTCCACACGCACCTCATCCATGTTGATTTCCACATTGACCGTGTCGTCCAGTTCCGGCATCACATCCACGGCGGAAAAAGACGTATGACGGCGCGCATTGGCATCAAAGGGCGAAATGCGCACCAGACGGTGCACTCCCTTTTCGCTGCGGAAAAAGCCATAGGCATTGTGTCCGTTAATCTGCAGGGTCGCGCTCTTGACGCCCGCTTCATCCCCGGCCAGATAATCCAGCATTTCCACCTGGTACCCGTTCCGTTCCGCAAAACGGGTAAACATGCGCAGCAGCATGGATGTCCAGTCCTGAGCTTCCGTTCCGCCGGCGCCTGCATGCAGGGTCAGAATGGCGTTGTTGGCGTCATACTCTTCTGACAACAGCATCCCCAACTCCAGATGGTGCAGATTTTCTTTGATTTTTGTCAGGTTTTCGTCCAGTTCCGGAATCAGGGACTCGTCCTGTTCTTCCGCTGCCATCTCCTGCAGCACTTCCAGGTCGTCCAACCCCGTTTCCAGCTCTTTGTATTCATCAACTTCCGATTTTAACCCATCCACCTCTTTAGTGATCCTGGATGCTTTTTCCGGATCATCCCAGAAGGACGGTTCCCCCATGAGATGTTCCAGTTCCCCTATTTTTTCTTCTTTGCTGGGGATGTCAAAGAGATCCCCTCATTTCGTCCAGTTTTTTCTTGAGAGCAGCGATCTCGGGTCTGTATTCTTCAAGCAGCAACTTTCTCACATCCTTTACCGGTTATTTTGCAGCTTTGCTCTTGAAAGCGGCAAAGCTTGGTCCGCCGTTGCCCAAATTCCTGTGGAAGCAACAGCAAATATGTTATCTATTTCCCTTTTCCGCAGCAGTTTTTATATTTTTTGCCGCTGCCGCAGGGACAGGGATCGTTCCGTCCGATTTCCGGCCCTTTATTCACCACCGGCTCTTTTACGGCTTCGCCGTCCGCGGTATCCACCGTCGGGTTGTTCATGGTAGCGTTTTCCAGTGGATCATCCATGGTCATCATCGGCTGGGATACTACGTTGACCCGGTACATGTATTTCACCACGTCGTCTTCGATGGCTTCGATCATCGCCTCGAACATATCGAAAGCTTCAAACTTATATTCCACCAGCGGATCCTTCTGGCCGTATGCCCGCAGGCCCACGCCTTCACGCAGCATATCCATGGCGTCCAGATGTTCCATCCAGTGGTTGTCCACAACCTTCAGCATAACCAGGTTTTCCAGTTCCCGCATGATCTCGGGGCTGATTTCCTCTTCCCGGCTGGCGTAAATGTCATCCGCCAGTTTATGCAGGTATTCGCCGATCTCATCCCGGCCCAGGTCTGCCAGTTTTTCTTCCTTCAGTTCCCCAAAGGGCGCAAAGTACTCTTCACAGTAGCGCACCAGATTCTTCAGATCCCAGTCTTCCGAATAGGATTCCGGAGGACAGTACATGCTCATGGCCCGGTCCACGATCTTGTGGGTGAATTCCATTACTGTGGAACGCAGGTCTTCCTGATCCAGCACCTTGCGGCGTTCCTTGTAGATAACTTCGCGCTGCTGGTTCATAACGTCGTCGTACTCCAGCACCATCTTACGGATGTTGAAGTTGCGTTCTTCCACTTTCTTCTGGGCATTTTCAATGGAACTGGTAACGATCTTATTTTCAATGGGCTCGTCTTCTTCCATGCCCAGCTTGTCCATCATGCCCTTGATCTTGTCGGAACCGAACAGACGCATCAGGTCGTCTTCCAGGGACAGATAGAACCGGGAAGAACCGGGATCGCCCTGGCGGGCGCAACGGCCCCGTAACTGGTTGTCGATACGGCGGCTTTCGTGCCGTTCCGTGCCCAGGATATGCAGGCCGCCCTTTTCGGCCACGCCTTCGCCCAGTACGATATCGGTACCGCGGCCGGCCATGTTGGTGGCGATGGTAACCTGCCCGGGCTGGCCGGCATCCGCTACGATCATGGCTTCTTTTTCATGATACTTGGCGTTTAATACGTTATGGGGAATGCCCTGCTTTTTCAGCAGCGCGCTCAGATCCTCGGACTGGGTGATGGAAGTGGTACCCACCAGCACCGGCTGTCCGGACTTGTGCAGTTCCACGATTTCTTTCACGACCGCCCTGTACTTGGCCGCCTTGGTCTTGTAGATCACGTCCGGGTAATCGGTACGGATCATGGGCTTGTTGGTAGGAATCACGATAACATCCAGGCCGTAGATCTTCTGGAATTCCTGTTCTTCCGTCTTGGCCGTACCCGTCATGCCGGCCAGCTTTTTGTACATACGGAAATAATTCTGGAACGTGATGGTAGCCAGCGTCTGGCTTTCGCGCTGCACCACCACGCCTTCCTTGGCTTCAATGGCCTGGTGCAGGCCTTCGGAATACCGGCGCCCGTACATGAGACGTCCGGTAAATTCGTCGACGATGATGACCTCTCCGTCTTTCACCACATAATCCCGGTCGCGGATCATCAGTGTCTTGGCCTTGATGGCGCACATGATATGGTGGGAGAAGTCTACACCGTGCTCCGTGTCGTACAGGTTGCTGACACCCAGCGCCTTTTCCGCTTTGGCGATACCTGCCTCGGTAGGCGCAACCTGTTTCTGCTTTTCGTCAACGGTATAATCTTCGCCCTCTTTCATGTTGGCCACGATACGGGCAATGACTTTATAGAGGTCCGCGGACTTTTCGCCGGGGCCGGAAATGATCAGCGGGGTACGGGCTTCGTCGATCAGGATGGAGTCCACTTCGTCCACGATGCAGTAATTCAGTTCCCGCTGCACCATCTGGTCCTTGTCCACCACCATGTTGTCACGGAGGTAGTCAAAACCGAACTCGTTATTGGTGCCGTAGGTGATATCCGCCTGGTACGCAGCCTTCCGTTCCGGGAAATCGATCTCGTGTACGATCAGGCCGACGGACAGACCCAGGAAATTATAGATGCGGCCCATATCGATACTGTCGCGGCGGGCCAGATAATCGTTGACGGTGACCACATGAACGCCCTTGCCGGTCAGCGCATTCAGATATACCGGCAGGGTCGCCACCAGGGTCTTGCCTTCACCGGTACGCATTTCCGAAATTTTGCCCCGGTGCAGTACCACGCCGCCGATCAGCTGCACATCAAAATGCCGCATGCCGGTCACGCGCTTGGACGCTTCCCGCACCACCGCAAACGCTTCCGGAAGAATGTCGTCGAGGGTCTCCCCTTTTTGCAGACGCAGCTTAAACTCCGACGTCTTCGCCTGCAGGTTGGCGTCGCTCATCCGCTCCATGTCCGGTTCCAGCGCGTTGATCTTGTCCACAATCGGCCGGATATTTTTCAATTCCTTTTCATTGGGATCTCCGAATATCTTCTTTATTAAACCTTCCAGCAAATTCATCACTCCTTAACTTATACTGAACAATTCTGTTTACTCTTTTATCTTCGCAATCAGCCTCATACACTTTGCATAAAGCAAACAAATATCCATTATTGTCTATCATAAAATTTTAACAGAAAGCACAGCAAAAGTCAAAAAAACACGGCCGTTTCTGCGTAATACTTTGTGAAGTTTACGTGAATAATAGAAAAGACGCAGGACAGGTACTGTCCTGCGCCCTATCTGTATGTATTTTATTCCAGTTTCGGCTCCAGCAAGCCGTAATTTCCGTCTTTACGCCGATACACCACGCTGACCCCGCCGAAATCCGGATCAAAGAACACGAAAAAGTCGTGATTCAGCAGATTCATCTGCAGGATCGCTTCTTCCGGCGTCATGGGATTCATGGCGAAGCTCTTGCTGCGGATGATCCGGAATTCTTCTTCCGTCTCTGCCGGGGCCGGCACAGGCTCAGCAGCCGGCGCCGCCTCAGCCGGGAGCTCCCGGAAATTATTGTATTTCCGTTTCATCAGCTTGGTCTTATATTTGTGTACCTGCCTCTCGATCTTTTCAATGACAAGATCGATGGACGAATACATATCTTTCGTCGATTCCTGGGCCCGCAACAGGATGCCCTTGGCCGGAACGGTAATTTCCGCAATATGATTGCCGTTTTCTACCTTAAGAACCGCGGTGATATCTCCCACCGCCTTAAACTGCCTGGTTACCTTGTCAATCTTTTTTTCCACATACGCTTTCACTGCCGGTGATACAACGGTGTTTCTTCCTTTAACAATAATGGCCATACTGAGTCCTCCTTGAACGTCCAAGGTGTTACTTGGTTATTACAGGCTCCGGATCCGAAAGCCGCGGCCGTTTTGTTACCGATCTGTAAAGCCTCCTCTTTGCGATTCCTGTCCGCTGGGTTTCGTCCCCGTTGTCCGTTGTATATTCATTCGACACGCAGCGTTTTATTCCTGTATGCAACGTAAGATTTCTAACTTTTGTCACTTTTTCATACAAAACTGCAAATTTCGTTACAACTCCGCGGGACGATTTAAAGGAAACCGCAGCGGCGGGGAAGGCAATGTAAAATATAGGAAACGATTGCGTAATTTTATGAGACGAAATGAGCCGCCCGTGGCTTCAACTGTTTGAGGCGCGAAGCACCGAGTTTTGAAGCCACAGGCGAACAAGTCCATAAAATAGCAATCGTTGACGTTTTTGCATTGCCTTCCCCGCCGCTGCGGTTTCTTTTGAAATCTGCTGCAGGTTCGAAAGCGATTACATATTCGGTTTTGAACCGGTATTATAAAATCTTGGACAGGAAGCTCTGGGTCCTGGGATTCTGGGGATGGTCGAACACCTGCTCCGGCGTTCCCTCTTCCACAATGTAGCCTCCATCCACGAACAGCACCCGGTCGCCCACTTCTTTGGCAAACCCCATTTCGTGGGTCACCACCACCATGGTCATGCCTTCCTTGGCAAGTTGCTTCATAACCTCCAGCACTTCCTTGATCATTTCCGGATCAAGCGCGGAAGTCGGTTCGTCAAACAGCATGGCTTTCGGTTTCATGCACAGGGCGCGGGCAATGGCCACACGCTGCTGCTGCCCGCCGGAAAGCTGGTCCGGATAGCTGTCGGCCTTCATCTCCAGTCCGACTTTCTTCAGATACATCATGGCCAGCGCTTCCGCTTCCTTACGGCTGGTATTGCGCACCTTCATGGGCGCCAGCACCAGATTTTCCATAACTGTCATATGGGGAAACAGGTTAAACCGCTGGAACACCATGCCCACTTCTTTACGGACCTCATTGATATTCGCTTCCCCGTTCAGGGGGATATTGTCAAAAACGATCTCCCCTGCCGTAGGTTCTTCCAGATAATTGATGCAGCGCAACAATGTGGATTTGCCGCTGCCGGAGGGACCGATGATCACCACTACTTCTTTTTCCTGTATGGAAAGGTCGATTCCTTTTAATACATGCAGATTGCCGAAGCTTTTCTTCAGGCCGGTAATTTTGATGATTTCCTGACTCATTTCGTGTCAAACTTCCTTTCCAGCAAACCGGTCAGCCGGGCTACCGTAAATGTCAAGATCAGGTAGATGATCGCGACTGCCATCCAGATTTCAAAAGACGCATAGGTGCGGGCAATGATCAGCTGGCCCCGGCGGGTCAGTTCTTCAAACCCGATTACGGATACCAGGGAGGAATCCTTCAGCATAGCAATGAATTCGTTGCCCAGAGGAGGAATGATGCGTTTGAAAGCCTGGGGCAAAATGATATAACGCATGGTCTGCCACCAGGTCATGCCCAGGCTGCGCCCGGCTTCCATCTGACCCACGTCAATGGACTGGATGCCGCCCCGGAACACTTCCGCCACATAGGCGCCGCTGTTGATGGAACAGGCAGAGATGGCTGCGAAAAAGGCGTCCACCCGGCTCCCGATGATACTGGGCAGCGCAAAATACACCAGGAAAATCTGGATCAGAAGCGGCGTACCGCGGATAAAATCTACATATACATTACCCAGCCAGCGTAAAATCTTAAAATCAGACAGTCGCGCCAGAGCTACTATGATACCGATCAGCATACCGAAAAACACGCTGAGCGCCGTAATTTCCACCGTAATACCGGCCCCCGCTATCAACAGCGGTATCGCGCTTTTTATCAATTCAATATTCATGTCCATAAAGCAAATCCTTCTTATTTTTTGTATTTTTTTGCACAACCATAACACAGATCCGTCCGAAGGAAGGGAATGCTATGCAACGTCGGATACAGTTTATTCCCGCAGTTGTACTGCACATAGAAGATCCGTACAGAACCGGCTTTGCATGTATTATACTACATAAATAAAAAATACAAAAGGGAATTTTATGCAAAACTCCCTTTTGTTTATCAATATGCATTCAATTGCCTGCGCTGTGATAATGACCGACTTGCAACAACACGGCTTATTTTTTCACGGCGCCGAACCATTTTGCATAAATCTTGTCATATTCGCCGTTCTTCTTCAGATCCAGCAGGGCCTTGTTGATATCCTTGGTCAGGGGGCTGTTTTTCTTCAGGGACAGGCCGTAGGACTCAGCTTCCATGGTGTCGCCTACGATCTTGGCATAGTCTTTGCCGCCGCCGGTAGCCAGGAAATATTCCGCTACGGGCTTATCGATGATAACCGCTTCCACGCCCTTGTTCTTTAATTCCAGGAACACTTCCGCGTTGGTGTTAAAGTTTTTCACTTTGGCGCCGGGAACTTTGGCCGCCCGTTCTGCGCCGGTGGTGCCGATCTGTACCGCGATGGCTTTGTTGTTCAGTTCATTGATGCCCTTTACCGCCGTGTTGTCCTTGTTTACCACAACCACCAGACCGGCTACGTAATAGGGATCGCTCATGTCAACGGCTTTCTGACGGTCCGGAGTGATGCTCATGCCCGCGGCAGCCACATCGATATTGCCCGCGTTCAGGGCAGGGATCAGGGCGTCAAAGCCCATGTTCAGGATTTCCACTTTCATGTTCAGCTGCTTGCCGATGGCGCGGATCAGATCCATATCGAAACCGTCAAATTCCTTGCTGCCTTCTTTCTGGAATTCAAAAGGAGCAAAGGTAGGTTCCGTACCTACCCGCAGCACTTTGGGAGCCTCGGCTTTTTTCTTTTCACCGCCGCCGCAGCCGGCTGCCATCATAACCACCATAACCATTGCCATCAATAACATAAAGGTCTTTTTCATTTTCCGAATCTCCTTAAATTATTAGTTTTAATTATTTTGCAGGTTTGCTGCCAAACCATTTTTCATACAGCTTGTCATAGGTTCCGTTCTTCTTCAGGGTATCCAGCGCCTTGTCCACTTCCTTGGCCAGTTCCGGTTTCTTCTTGGAAATTACGATGCCGTAATCTTCCGCCGTCAGGGGCTCGCCGGCCAGCTTGGCATATTCGCTGCCGCCGTTCTTCAGGAAATACTGCAATACGGGAAGGTCGCTGATCACTGCGTCCGCGCCTTTGTTCTTCAGTTCCATGCAGGCCAGGTCGCTGGTGTTAAAGGTCTTCACGACAGCGCCCTTGCTTTTCAGTTTTTCCGCATACAAAGCGCCGGTGGTACCCATCTGCACCGCAATGATCTTGCCTTTCAGGTCCTCAAACTTCTTAACGTCGTTCACTTCCTTGCGTACCACAAAAGCCAGACCGGACTTGTAATAGGGCTGCGAGAAAATAACCTGCAGTTTCCGTTCTTCCGTAATGCTGAAGCCTGCAATGGACACATCCAGGTTTCCGGCATTGATCGCCGGAATCAGCGCATCAAAGCCCATGTTTCTGATCGTGCATTTCTTGTATCCCATCTCCTTGGCGATGGCGCGGATCAGGTCCATATCGAAGCCGGTAAACTCTTTGGAATCCTTTTCCGGGAATTCAAAGGGCGCAAAGGACGGTTCCGTGCCTACGATCAGTTCCTCTTTCGCAGCGGGCGCCGGAGCTGCAGCTTTCTTGTCGTCAGCCTTTTTATCCCCGCCGCCGCAGCCGGCAGCCAGGATCCCCAGGGCTAATACCAGGATACTCAATAATACGGTTAACTTCTTCATCTTTCTTCCCCTCCAGAATGATTTTTAGTATTTTCCGCTGTTCAGCGTGGAGTTCACTTTTCCCCTTTTCCAAACCATTTTTCATACAGTTTATCATAGGTTCCGTTTCTTTTCAAATTATCCAGTGCCTTATCCATGGCTTTTTGCATGTCCGGCTTCTTTTTTCCCATCAGGATACCGTATTCTTCTACGGTCAGCGGATTGCCTGCCAAACTGGCGAAGGCACTGCCGCCATTTTTCAGGAAATACTGCAATACCGGCAGATCGCACACCACCGCGTCCGCCTTTCCGTTCTTCAGCTCCGTAAAGGCCTGCTCGTTGGAGGCAAAGGCTTTGATCACGGCGCCCTTTTCTTCCAGCTGGCGGGCATACACTTCGCCGGTAGTTTCTTTCTGCACCGCTATGGTCTTTGCCTTCAGATCCTCGAAGGTTTTTACATCGGTTATCCCTTTCCTCACGATAAACGCAAGACCGGATTTATAATAAGGCTGGGTGAAAAGCACCACCCGTTTGCGGGTATCATTGATGGTTACGGCGGAAATGGCAACATCAGCTTTACCCGAATTCACAGCCGGGATCAGTGCGTCAAAATCCATATTCACCACGGTGCACTTTTTGAAACCGATCTCCTGCGCAACGGCCTGGATCAACTCCACATCAAAGCCGGTCAGCTTTCCGGTTTTTTCATCCGCAAACTCAAAAGGCGCAAACGCCGCTTCCGTACCAACGACCAGTTCGTCCTTCAAAACCGCCTTATACTCGCTCTTCTCGTTTTTACTGCCGCCGCAGCCGACGGTCGCCAGCAAAACCAGAAAGATCAAAACAGCCAGTAGTTTTTTCATGCAATATTGCCTCCGGGACCTCTGTTTCATGTTGGGAAAAATCTGTTCCTGAAATAAAAACGCCCCGGCTGACCTGGTTTTCGCCCCCACACCCGCCTGCTGGAAGGTTCGCTCCTAAGCATCCGCTCCCCACTACTGCTTCTCTCGTAAAAAGAATGACCGGCCCATGCCGCCGTTACGCCGGCATGTCCTTCCTTCCCTACGGCAGGACTTACTTCTAAGCTGCACCGTGCTCACAGTACTTATACTGCTTACGTGGATCGTTTCGCCTGCAACTGGCATCGACTTTCAACCACAGACCCGGATTGTTTTTATTCATTTAATATAGCACACCGCATTGAATATTTCAAGCATTTTACAGCACGATTGCAAGGTCTTTCCATCAGGTGTTTAATTGTTAACACAACGGAGCGCGTATGGCGAACCTGTTTTTGGCAAATTTATGTTTGTCTTGACGTTTACCCCCAAAGCCACTATACTATAATCATACATAAAAAATCGAAACCATGACCGGATCCGTTCCGGTTATATTTATCTGGCAGAAAAACTACGAGAACGCCGGTTTCACGGACTTGCGCGCGTACCGGACAACGAAACCGCGGTTCTCTCCAATACATGAAGTACGGACGTGATATTATGCTTTCAATCCCTCAGTATCTCGATTTCGCCTTCACAGGGAAAACAAAAGAGATTTGCAGCTTTTTTTTAGAACTTTTACAACGGAAGAACGGGGCCCTTTACCTCCATTCGCAACAGGTGGCCAATTATGCGGCCAGCGTGGCCGCCAAGCTGGGACTCTCCCGCAAGGAGATCGGCATCATCCGGACAGCGGCACTGATGCATGACATCGGTCTGTTAAGCGTTCCCAACAGCATATTGAATAAATTCCCCTATCTGAGCACCCGGGAAATGGCCCAGTACAAACGCCACTGTATTGCCGGCTGCAGCATGCTGGAAAACATGGAGGAATTCTCCGGCGTCATCGACCTGATTCGCTGCCACCACGAAAAGTGGGACGGCACGGGGTATCCCAAACGGCTGAAGGGCGTAAACATCCCTTTGGGCGCGCGGATCATCAGCGTGGCGGATTATTATGACAGTGTGATCAATCCCTGCTCGGCCCAGTGGCAGAAAAGCCATCAGGAAGCGCTGCAGGAACTGTTAAGCGCGATGGGGACTTCCTTTGATCCGGAAATTGTCAAGGCATTTGTTGAAGCGATTGCCCCGGGCAATACCATAAAGGCCCTGCCGGTTTACAGCAAGAATGGCAAAAAGGGGAAAATGAAAACGGTCGCCGCCGTTTTGGCTTCTGCTGCGACAAAAGCGGCAGAGACTGAAAAAATCGCGGAGACCGGTGAAACCAAAGAATACAAATAAAACATAACAGATAAAAACACAGCAGGTTACGGATTCTGTTCCGCAGCCTGCTGTTTGTTATTTCAAAACCGTTTGCTTTTTTACTGTTGTCGTTTATGCAGTTTCTTTCCGTCGCTGATTCTTTTCCGCTGAAACAACGCAGTGTATCCTTTACTCTTTGACAAGTTCGTTCAGCACTTCTTCCGTATTTTCCCCTAACCGGGGCGCCCGCCGGTAAAAGGCGCAGGGTGTTTTGGAAAACTTGGGAACAAACCCCATGGTCTTATAATTCCCCAGCTCCGCATCTTCGATTTCCAGCACCATCTCATCCGCCTTTGCCTGCTCCGTAGCCAGGGCCTCGTCATAATTCAGCACGGGAGCCAGACAGGCATCCGATCCTTTTGCCAGTTCTATCCACTCTTTCAGCGGTTTTTCCGCAAACGAAGCCGCCAGTTCATGCTTGATATAGACATGTTTGTCCTCATCTCGAATCAGCGGGATCAGATCCGGCCGTTCCAGCAGATTGCACAGGTTTGTCCAGAATTTTTCTTCCAGACAGCCCACGCTCACATACCGTCCGTCTTCGGTCTGATAAATATTATAGTTGGGATACGCGCCGCTCAGCCAGTTGTTGCCCCGCATATTGACAAACCCGTTTCCGAAATAGGTTGCGCTGACGCCCGGCACCAGGGCCAGGCAGGTATCGAACAGGGAAATGCTGATCTCCTGCCCTTCCCCCGTTTTTTCCGCATGGTGCAGCGCCGCCAGGATGGACATGCCCGCCATGGCCGAAGCCTGCATATCCGCAATCAGTATGCCGGGAATAGCCGGGCTGCCGTAACGCTTTCCGCTTAAGGAAACCAGTCCGGCCAGACTCTGGTACCCGATATCGTGGTCAGCCTGTTTTACCAGCGGCCCCTTCGTACCGTAACCGGTGATGGCACAATAGACGATCTTCGGATTAATCTTACGCACGGTTTCAAAATCGATTCCCAGCTTTTTCATTACGCCGGGCCGGAAGCTTTCCACCACCACGTCGGCGGTCTTCGCCAGTTCCAAAAACACCGCTTTGTCTTCTTCCTGTTTTAAATCCATGGCCACGCTTCGTTTATTGCGGTTCACTTCCATGAACCAGCAGGCAAAATCACCCCGGCGGGGCACAAAATCCCGGGCATAGTCTCCTTTTACCGGTTCTTCGATTTTAATCACATCCGCGCCCATATCGGCAAACATGCGGGTACAGAAGGGTCCGGGCAACAGCCGGGATAAGTCGAGTATTCTGACGTCCTGTAAGGGTCCCATGGTTTCACTCCTTTAAATGTAACATAACTACTACTATCAGGAAAAAGCTCCGCAAAACCGGAGTCGTGTTGACAGGGAAACCCGCCTCCCACTCCTCTGTATGCCGCGCATCGCTCCGCTCAGCGCAGCTTCCCTCGTCGACTGGGACCCTTCCGGGTTGCCCTGTCAATGCTCAACGGAATGGCGCAATCCGATGTTTTGCTCAGGTCTTCTCCTGCTTTTATTAATTTCTATTTACTACTATTTTAATCGGTTACGCAAAAGTTGACAAGTGCAACAGAAAAACGTAAACTGGAAGAAACACTGTTTACGGAATTCTAATGTTTACGGAATACTAAAATGTAAAGGAGTCGCTATCATGTCTGTGGAACGCGCCAGAAAGTTTCTGTCCCAGTTCGGTATGGAAGATAAAATCATAACATTTAAGGAGTCCAGCGCTACGGTGGAGCTGGCCGCCAAGGCTGCCGGAACGGAGCCGGCCCGCATCGCCAAAACGCTTTCCTTTGCAGGGAAAGAGCATCCTGTTTTAGTTGTAACTGCCGGGGATACAAAAATCGATAATGCCAGATTCAAGCACTTTTTCGGCATGAAAGCCCACATGCTTCCCTTTGCCGAAGTGGAAGAACAGATCGGTCACGCGCCCGGCGGCGTCTGCCCCTTCGGCGTGAACGAAGGCGTCAAAGTGTATCTGGATATTTCCATGAAGCGGTTTCCTACCATGTTCCCTGCCGCAGGCGAAGAAAACAACGCCATTGAGCTGACACCGGAAGAACTGGAAAAATACACCGTCAACGAGGGCTGGGTAGACCTTTGCAAGGGCTGGCAGGATAACTGAGACAGCAGATAACCGATGTATCAGCGATTCGTTCGTGTACATGCCTGTCGCGTACATGTCTATTATCCATTGAACCCGTTTCAAACGCCCACATGAATTGGAAATTAAAACCGTAATGCTGCGGAATGCGTCTTTCCTTAAATCTGCACTCCGGGCATTACGGTTTTTTTGTTTTGGTTTTCCTTTTGATTTTCTGTTTAGGTTTTCCGTCTGGTTCTTCTGTTCAGTTTTTCTTTTTCATAAAAAAGGGTGCAAGCAGGGAGATGGCAGCGGCTGCCAGGAAGAACAGGCAGATAGGTCTTGTGAAGAAGATGGCGGGATTGCCGTCGCTCATGATCAGGGAACCTACAAAATTTTGCTCTGCCATACCGCCTAAGATGATGCCGATGATGATGGCGCTCATGGAAAATTTCAGCTTGTTTAGAAAATATCCGATGAACCCGCTGGCCACCATCACATACACATCCGTCATGGAATTCCCGTAGCTGTAAGTCCCCACAAAGGTCATCAGCATAATGATGGGAAGCAGGATCTCATTCGGCACGTTGGTCAGTTTTACAAAGAGACGGATCAGCGAATAGCCCATGCAGGCCATGATGATATTGGCCAGCAGCAGGCCGATAAAGATCGCATATACGTCCGGCGCTTTTTCAATGAACAGCAGCGGCCCCGGCTGCAGGCCCTGTACCATCAGCGCCCCCATCATGATGGCGGTGGCCCCGTCCCCGGGGATGCCCAGGGTCAGTACGGGGATAAAAGCCCCGCCGCTGACAGCATTGTTCCCGGCTTCCGGCGCGGCTACGCCTTCCGGTTCCCCGTGTCCGAAGTTTTCGCTGTGTTTGCTCCACCGCTTGGCCTGGTCGTAAGACACAAAGCTGGCGATATCCCCGCCGGTTCCGGGAATACAGCCGATAAACGTACCGATGGCGCTGCTGCGCAGCATGGTCACAAAGCAGCGTTTTAAATCTGCCATGGACGGCAGCACCTTATGAATGGTCACGTGCTGCTTAAGCTGTGATTTCTGCCAGCAGTCCTCCACACTCTGCAGCATCTGCGCCAGCGCAAACATGCCGATCAGGATCGGGATAAAGCTGACGCCGCCCAACAGGTAGGTGGTATCTAATGTAAAACGGATGGCGCCGCTCATGGCGTCAATGCCCACCGTGGCCAGGAACAGGCCGATGATGCCGCCCATGATCCCTTTCAGCACGTTGCCGCTGGATACACTGGTAATAATGGACAGCCCGAATACCGCCAGCGCAAAATATTCCGGTTTGGAAAACTGCAGGGAAATTTTAGCCAGAAGAGGCGCGCAGATAATCAGACAGATCGTACTGAAGATGCCGCCAAAGGCGCTGGCCGTAGTGGAAAGTCCCAAAGCCCGGCCCGGCTGACGCAGTTCCACGGCCATGGGATAACCGTCCAGGGTCGTAGCTACACTGGCAGGGGTACCCGGCGTCTTCAGCAGGATCGCACTGATGCTTCCCCCGTAAATCGCGCCGCAGTAGATGCCCAACAGCATCAATATGCCCGCCATCCCTTTAAAGGCGAAGGCCAGGGGCAGCAGCAGCGCCAGGCCCATGTTCACGGAAAGGCCCGGCATGGCGCCGAACATGATGCCCACGCCTACGCCAAAAATCAGACACACAAAATTAAACGGTTCTGCAATAAGTCCTAATGCTGTAATAATGTCCGCCATCGTCCCCCTCCTATTCTAAAAACACCGAGGACGGCAGCGACGTATGCAGAAGCTGTCCGAACACCAGATAAATAAACAATGTCACGCAAAGGGCTGTCAGCAGCATCCGCTTTTTGTCACGGCATTCCAGCCGGTACATAAGGCAGGGGATCAGCAACAGGGCCGCAGGGTAAAACCCGGTGAGATGCACCAGCCCGCAAAACGCGGCGATCAGTCCCATCACCACATACACCTTCCGGTTGGCCGCCGTACCCAACGCGATTCGTTCTTCCGCCAGTTCCTGCCGGTGGACGAGCGTATAAACCGCCAGAGCAGCCGCCGCAACAACCAGAGCCAGCCCCAGCAGGAACGGCCAGAACCCCGGTCCCGGCCCCTGCTCCGTCATATCCATGGGAAAACGGGACGAGGCGCCCATCATACAGCCGCCCATGGCCAGCCCTGCAATACACACCACAAAATTGCAAAATTTCATGGAAATCATCCGATTACTCTCCTGTCAGAAGAAGCCGTAGCGATACCGTTATACCGCTGCGGCTTTTGATAAAGGAAGTACGGATCCGTTCTTCCGTACTTCCGATTGGTTTTACTTTTTCAGGAACTTAGCGTACATGGCATCGTCGTCCGCCATCATCTTATCGCAGGCATCGCCCACGATGGCAGTAGGATCGATCCCCTGCTTTTTGAAGTAATCCTTAAATTCTTTGCTGTTGCAGACCTTTTCAGCTGCCTTACGCAGTACGTCCATCTTTTCCTTCGGCGTGCCTTTCGGCGCTACCAGAGCCGCCCAGGCGCGGATCGCCATAGGATGTCCCAGTTCCTTAAAGGTCGGAACGTTGGGATAGAATTCGCTGCGGGTATCCGCCATCACAGCCAGAATCTTCAGCGTGCCTGCATCGATCTGGCTCTTGAACACGCTGGGGTCCGCCAGGGTCGCGTCGATATGTTTGCCTGCCAGGGCAGCCGCAATGTCGGCGCTTCCTTTCGGATAGGGAACGTGTTTAAACTTTACGTCAAATTCCTTTTCAAAGTTCAGCGCGGCAATATGCCAGATGGCGCCGGTACCGGAGTTGCCCATGGAAATCTTGCCGGCATTGTCTTTTGCATATTTTACAAACTCATCCAGGGTATTGTACGGCGCTTCCTTCGTAACGATCAGGGCTGCGGGAGCCGCAATAGGCGCGCACACGGAAACATAATTCTTGTTGGTCACGGTGGCTTTGCCCTGATGGGGGAACATGGCCAGCTCTACCGTCACCATACCTAAGGTATGTCCGTCCGGTTTCGCCTTGGACAATTCCACCATGCCGGTAATACCGCCGCCGTCCGGTTTATTTACGGGAACAAACTTGCTTCCCTTTAATTCCTTTTGCAGGAAGGAAATCAGCCCGCGGGCACTGGTGTCCGTACCGCCGCCCGGCGCTTTCGGAATAATGACAGTAATGTCGCCGTCGGCCGGATACGCCGCTTTCTTTTCCGTGCTGCCGCCACAGCCGGCCACACCTAACAACATGGCTGTCAACATCAATAAGGTGATCAGTTTCTTCATAGCTTTTTCTCTCCTTTTACTTCATTAGAGTATTCTTATTTTATCACATGCTGCGCCTTGCTGCATCATGTATGTTCCCGGATCCTGAATTTACGGCACTGGGCAATCTCACGCCAGGTCAGAAACGCCACGGCAATGTTTTCCCGGTTGTATGTGTAAGACACCCACAACCCGTTAAAGGCGTACGTTAAGGACGGATAACTGAATTCGCCCTTCCCTTTTTCCAGCCGCAGGAACATTTCCCAGCGGCTGCCGTCTTCCCGGCCCATGAACAGGGCCAGCGGCGTACGGGCGCCCCAGTTGCCCCGCACCGGGTTGCAGGCCAGAAACAGCCGGCCCCCCGGCACGCGGATCACATCAAATCCGCTGTTGTTATTGTACAGTTCCGTAGGCTGCGGGTCTGTCCAGTGTTTTCCTTCATCATCCGAAACGCTGCTGTAAATATAGCCTTCCGTGCTGCGCATATACATGTGCAGCCTGCCTTTGTCCTGCCAGATGACCGGCTGGATCACGCCGCGCCCGTTAAAGCTCTGGGCGCTGAGAGGCGGCAGTTCGGAAGCCGTTACCGGCTCAGTCTTCCCGTGTTCCCCAGCTTCCGGCAAATTAAGCGCCAGCAGGTTCAGTCCCAGTAACGCGGTACGGTTCCAGGTGATGCCGTAATTATCGCTGTAATCGCAGAAGCACTGCCAGTCGCCCCGCTCAATGCTCCCTCCCGCGCAGATACGCCCGGAAGGAAGCAGGATGGGTTTTGTCCGCACCGGCCCGCGCCCTCCGGTGGAGTCGCCCGGTACCAGCGGCCGGGGATGTCCCCAATATACCGGGTCCGTCCGGCTCAGCATGACCATGGTCTTCCAGTCCGCAATTTTATTCCCGGTTTTGAAAAACAGCAGCACATGCTCGTGCTGGACCAGCAGCACCGGGTTCCAGCAGGCTTCCGGCATGTTCGTGATGCAGACCGGTTCCGTCCAGTCGCAGGATACCTCCAACGTTTCCTGCACACGACCGTCATGGATATGCTCCCGGCCGCTATCCGGCTTTTTCTCTTTCACCGCAGTATAACGGGGCCTGCCTACCGAGAAATAAATTTCCGTATCCGCCGCGCCTTCCCGGCTGCCGCCGAACCAGACGCACAGCAGGGAACCGTTGGGCAGCGCCGTCAGGCAGCTGCCGTGGCACATGGGAGTGGGCAGTGTTTTGCATATCAGTTGTTTAAACAAAAAAGGTCACACCTTTCCTTGTTCATTGCTATTCCTATTTTACCATTTCATCAAAAAAATCGCAAAAAAATACGGGGCTTCGGAATAAAACCAAAGCCCCGGTTCACAAACCCAGGTATTAGCCAGGCAGTCCGTCTGTGCCTTTGACGGAAACGGGCTGCGCTTTACGATACAGGCAGCCACTCCGTTTAAACACGGACCGCAAACGGTTCGTTATTTGTTTTTCTGATAGAATTCTTCCATGAACTGCGCCAGCGCTTCACAGCCTGCCAGCGGCATGGCGTTGTAAATGGAAGCCCGGATACCGCCTACGCTGCGGTGCCCTTTCAATCCGCCCAGCCCGCGCTGTTTGCCTTCCTCCACAAATTTTGCTTCCAGTTCTTTGGAAGGCAGGTTGAAGGTCACGTTCATGATGGAACGGCTGGCCTTTTCCGCCCGGCCTTTATAAAATTCCGGATACTTGTCCAGCAGCGCATACAACAAAGCCGCTTTTTTCCGGTTCACGGCTTCCATAGCCGCCAGGCCGCCCTGCTTCTTCAGCCACTTTGCCACCTTACCTACGATGTAGATGGCAAATACCGGCGGCGTGTTGTACAGGGAATCCTTATTCAGTATGGTCTCATAGTTCATCATAACGGGCAGCTTTTTGTCGCGGCCTGCCACGTAATCTTTCTTCGCAATGATCAGCACCACGCCGGCGGGGCCGATATTCTTCTGCGCCCCGCTGTAAATCAGGGAGAACTTCTCTACCGGGAAAGGACGGGACAGAATTTCCGAAGACATATCTGCGATCAGGGGCACGTCTCCCGTTTCCGGATAGGCAAAATACTCCGTCCCTTCAATGGTATTGTTGCCGGTAATGTGCAGGTACGCGCAGTTTTCGGGCAGCTTCACTTCTTCCGGACGGGGCACCCGGTCGTAGCCCCGGTCTTTGGAGCTGAACACCTTCACCGCCTTACCCACTTTTTCCGCTTCTTCAAAAGCTTTGTCAGAGAAAGAACCGGTGTCGGAATACGCCGCCGTCATCCCTTCTTTCAAAAAGTTGCAGGGCACGCAGCTGAACTGCAGGCTGCCGCCGCCGCCCATAAAGAAGATGCCGTAATCCTCCGGCAGATTCAGCAAATCTTTTATATCCTGTTTGGTTTCTTCCAGCACTTTTTCAAAAGCAGGGCTGCGATGGCTGATCTCCAGGATGGACATCCCGGTATTGTTAAAATCCAGCAGTTCCGCCTGAACTTCTTCCAGTACTTCCAGAGGCAGGGCCGCAGGGCCCGCGTTAAAATTGAATATCCGGCTCACGTTGATTACTCCTTTTCACAAAATTATATAAATTACTGTAAATCTTCCAGCAGATGCACCACCATGCCGTCTCGTAATTTGGGTTCAAACCAGGTGGACTTGGGCGGCATGATCTGGCCCGCGTCCGCAACGGACATGACTTCCTGCATCAGGGTGGGGTACATGGAGAAGGCCACGGCAAATTTGCCGCTGTCCACCTTACGTTCCAGTTCCTCCAGGCCCCGGATGCCGCCCACAAAACCAATGCGGTCATCCGTGCGGGGGTCGCCGATTTTCAGGACAGGCGCCAGCAGATTGTTTTGCAGAATGGAAACATCCAATGCGGCAATGGTATCCTTCGGGTCAAAGGCGCCCTCTTTGGCTTTCAGTTCATACCAGCGTCCCGCCAGATACATGCCGAAGGTATGGCGTTTCTCCGGATGATACGCTTTGCGCACCGGCTTAATCAGGAACTTTTCTTCCACGGCCCGCATGAACGTGATTTCACTGTAACCGGCCAGATCGGCTACAACACGGTTGTAGTCCAGTATCTCCATCATGTTATCGGGGAAGATGACGGCCTGGAAGTACTCATATTCTGCATTCGCATCCTTTACGCCCGCTTCCTTTTCCCTTTGGTCCGCCACGCGCATGGCGCCGGCGCAGCGATGATGACCGTCCGCAATGTAAAACGCGGGTACCGCCTCAAAGAGACGGATGATTTCCCGGATCTGCACCGGGTCTTCTACCACATACAGGGTGTTGCGCACGCCGTCTTCAGCGATAAAGTTGATGACCGGTTCCCGCTCCGCCATCAGCTTCAGGATGTACGAGCTGATTTCCGGACGCTGCCGGTAGGTCAGGAACACCGGACCGGTCTGGGCTTTTGTCACGGTAATGTGACGTACCCGGTCCTGCTCCTTTTCGGTCCGGGTCAGTTCGTGCCGGCGGATGGCGCCGTTGCGGTATTCTTCCACCGCTGCCGTTGCCACCAGTCCGATCTGGATATGCTGGTTCATCCGCTGCCGATAAATGTAAAAGCAGGGCGTCTTGTCCTGTTTCATTTTGCCGCTGGTAACATAGCTGACCAGATTCTCCCTGGCCTTTGCGTAGACTTCCTCACTGTAGGGGTCTGTACCTTCGGGCAGCGTGGCTTCCGATTTGGTTACTGTTAAAAAGCTGAATGGATCCGCCGCGATTTTGCCGCGGGCTTCTTCCGTGTCCATTACGTCATAGGGCAGCGATGCGATTTTTGCCGCCAGTTCCGATTCCGGTCTCAATCCTCTGAAAGGTCTTACCGTTGCCATAGAAAAACCTCCTCATTTTAGCTAATATCTAATTATAGTAGTAAAAAGAAACGAATGTCAATATATGTTGTACATCTTTCACAATTATGCTATGCTTTTTCACAAATCGGCTCTGTATTTTCAAAAACAGGAGACAAAATCAGATTTTATTTTCTGTCTATAATTGCAGAAAACGGGATCTCGCTATATAATTAAGTATTATCATAGTTTGTAAAAGGACGGTTTTTACCTTGCATTTTAATAAGAAAGTGATTCAGCGGGCCATGCCGATCTATATCGGATATTTGTTTCTGGGGCTGGCCTGCGGTATTTTGGGGCAGCAGGCGCATATCGCTCCTGCCGAAGCGTTCATCATGAGCATTTTGGCTTACTCGGGCAGCGGGCAGTTTATCTGCATCGCCATGCTGATGGATAACGCGTCCCTGTTTTCCATCCTGGTTACCAATTTTATGGTAAGCCTGCGGTACATGTTCTTTTCCACAGCCATGTACCCGCATATTAAAGATTGCTCTCTTCCTTATTCTGTTATTTTCGCCCAGAATATTACCGACGAGACCTTCGCGGTAAACCTGGACAGCTTTAGTAAAGATAAGGACTGGGATCCGCAGCAGGGGCTGGCGTTGGGTTTTTCCCCCTGCATGGTCTGGGCCAGCGCCAACTTTATCGGCTGCACGGCGGCAGCCTGGCTGAATCCTCCAACGGAACTGGTTTCCTACATTCTGGTTGCCATGTTCTTGGGTATCTGGAGCGGTTACCTGCATGATACGGTGTTGCTGATCGCCGGACTCCTGGGCGGTATTCTTTCGGTACTGCTTTCCTTTGTGGTACCCTTTAAACTGCACATCGTACTGGCTACGCTGATCGTTTCTGTTATCGCCTGCTGGCTGGAAGTAAAACATTCGAAAAAAGAAGAAGCGAATTCCTGATCATAAACAAAGCAGCCTCTTTGTTTACACAAACAAATGCCGAATAACCGGCAGACTGGAGAATTCAAATGGACAACGAATCCTTATATATATACGGCGCCACCCTGATGATGGTGATCGGCACTTTTTCCTGCCGGGAGCTTCCCCTGCTGTTGCTGCGGGGCCGCAAGCTGCCTGACTGGTTCAACATCTGGCTGAAGTACATCCCCACCGCCATTTTCGGCGCACTGATTTTCCCCGACATTTTCCTGAAAAATAATGCGTTGAACTTTTCCCTGCAGAACTACGGCCTGTGGGCTACCGTCTGCGCCTTCCCCATCGTATACAAGACACAGTCGCTGCCGGTGGCTCTTGTGGCGGGAACGGTTTTCTTCTGCATTTTTAAATACGTAATTTAAGGAAACACTGATTAATTCGTCTGTACGCTGTTGCAGTCAATACGAAAGCTCCCTCTTTCCTTCTGGTGTCTGTGGAGGATTTTATGAATTTCACTTTAAAAAAACAAATCAGAACAATCGCCATTGTACTGATTTCTTCTTTTTTTACATCTGCAGTAACTGCAGCCCCTGCCGCGCCGGCCATACGCGCCCCTGGCAAACCTGCGGCACAGCCTGCTCCCGTTATTTCCCGGGAAACACCTCCCCCGGCAACAACTGCAACCACTGAACCCGCACCTCAGCCTGCGGCCTCTGCTCCAGCTGCCAAAACGCAAAGTACACCGGCCGTCACGACGACTCCGGCTGCTAATACCAGCAACAAAACCGGTACCCCCGCCGCAACAACGAAACCGGAAACAACAAAAACGGCAACGACCAAACCGGCTGCAACAAATAAACAAAGCTCCACCACTGTGCCGGGCCATCCCTTCCGCATCCAGAACAAAGCGGAAAACTACAACTCCCTGCTGTCCAAAACGGCAACCCGGAAACTGGACGCCGCCCTGGCCGATATGATTGGCGGCTACGGCGAAAAAGTGCCGGGGCTGGCGGTCATCGTGTACAAAAACGGCAAAGAAGTGTACCGCAACATGATGGGCAACCGTTTCCTCAGTCCCCGGAACAAGAACTGGAACCTGCCCGTTACGTCAGACAGCCGTTTCCGTGTGGCTTCCATTTCCAAAGTTTTCACCGCAACCGGTTATATGCAGCTGGTGGAAGAAGGAAAAATCAATCTGGACGAAGACGTGAGCCGTTACCTTGGTTTTACCCTGCGGAACCCGGGCTATCCCAACAAGGCGATCACCTCCCGGATGCTGCTGTCCCACACTTCGTCTATCCGGGACTACCCTACGCCTTATGTGCCGTTTAAGAGCAACATTAAATCCTTTTTTACTTCGGCAGACTGCTGGACACGAAGCAAAGCTCCCGGTACCTACTTCAGCTATTGCAACCTGAACTTCGTACTGCTGGCTACCATTATGGAAAAAGTGTCCGGCCAGCGTTTCGACAAATACATCACAAAGAAAGTGATGAAACCGCTGGACATCAAAGGCAGCTTCAATCTGCGGGACTTTTCCGATTCCGATTTGCAGAAGATGGGAACCTTATACCGCAAGACAAAAGGAGAGTCCGGCCGCTATTACGCACAGATTGACGACCGTCCCATCGATCTGCCAAGCGCTTCTATGCTTTCCAGTTACCGTCCCGGAACCAACGCCGGCATCTTTTCCCCACAGGGAGGCTTGCGTATCTCCCCGGAAGAACTGGGCCACATGCTGGAGATGATGCTGAACCGGGGGAAATACAAAGGGAGAGAAATCCTGAAACCCGCTACGGTACAGCTGATGGAAAAACCGGTTTGGAATTACACACCGGCACAGCCAAATGGTGACATAAATAATGATGCGATCGAAAGCTACGGCCTGGCACTGCAGTACTTCAGCGGCAGCGGTTCCACCAAACCCGCCCCCAACCGGCCTGACTTTGACCTGGTCGGGCATCTGGGAGAAGCTTACGGTTTCATCGGCGGCCTGATGTGGCAGCCCGTCACAAAGAACGGCTTTATCTTTTTGCAGAACGGCTTCGCCACCGACTACAAACATAACAAAGGGCGCTACAGTCGCAACTACCGCTGGGAAGAGAACTTCATGAAAGCCATTATTGAAAACGTATTCCCCAAATAAAACCTAAAAGGAGCTGCCACAACCCGCAACGTTCCAAACGTTCGCTGCAGGTTGGCAGCTCCTTTTTTCCTTTACTTTTTATATCTTCCTCTTTTTCAGCTTCCACGTGTTATTTGCCACCAATGCCGCCGCCACAATGGTTGCCACAAACAGCATCCAGGGCTGCAGCAGGGGGCCGCCCACCAAGTACGCGATCCCCAGGGCAAAGGGCAGCAGCAACAGGTTGCAGATACAGACGATACGCACATTCGTTTTTATGATTTCCACACAGGCGCGGCTCAGTGTAAAGGTAGCCGCCACATTGCGCAGATCGTTGTCGGTCAGCACCACCTGGGCCGCTTTCCATACGGTTTTGGTGCCGCTGCCTACGGCAAAGCCGAAGTCCGCGCATTCCAGCGCCGGGGCATCGTTATCCCCGTCGCCTACCACGGCCACCACTTCGCCGCCTTTGCGGAAGGTCTGTACCAGCTGCGCCTTATGGGTGGGCAGCAAGCCTGCGGCCACCCGTTCCGCCCCGGACAGTCTGGCCAGATACAACCCGGCCCGTTTGTTGTCCGCGGTCATCACAGACGTGACAATGTTCATCTCTTTTAACCGGCGCATGGCTTCCGGCGTTTCTTCCCGCAGCTCATCGGAAAAGCCGAAAATGGCATACAGGGTACGTCCCACCGTCAGGTACCACACGGTCTTGCCCGCGTCGGACATCTGTTCCACGTATCCGTTGGCCTCCGCCGGAATCCGGGCATAGCGCTTTACATATTCCAGGGAACCCAGCCGGATATTTTCCTTAAAGCAGCGGGCACTGTGCCACCCTTCCGGCGTAGAGTGAACCTCTGTCACCAATGGCAGTTTACAGCCTTCCGCCGCATCCCGGACCGCTTCCGCTTCCGGCAGGTCGCTGTCCTGCAGCATAGCCGATGCCAGGCTCAGCAGCCCGGACTCATTTCCGTTGTTGAAAACATGGATATCCGTCAGCACCGGGCGCCCGATCGTCAGCGTTCCGGTTTTGTCGAAAATAATCAGCGACGTTTCGCCTGCGTCGCCTAACACGGTTCCGTCCCGGAGCAGGATGTTCTTTTCCGCCGCTTTCTGCACCGACGTAAAGGCAGCCGCGCTGATGGCAGGCAGCAACAATACCGGACAGCCACAGACAAAGATGGACATGGCAATCTGCCAGATGGGGAAGGCTGCCTTTCCGGTAAAGAAGAAGCTGAGACAGGCGACGATAGACAGCAGGATGGAACCGCTCACCAGCCACATGGAGGGCAGATCCAAAAACTGCGGCAGGGAGGCCTTGCACCAGCGGTCCAGATAAACGCTGCCCAGCGCTGCCGTCACACACAACCCAATATAGGAAAGGAACAGCGGCGGCAGATTCCAGTAGTGCTGCCCCAGTATCAGCTGGCAGGCAGTATATAAACCGCCGCACACGGCAGCAACCGTGCTGATGAGCAGCAGCACTTCAGCTGAAGGGATGCGCTCCCGCAGATCCTGCAGCGCCTGCTGATAAAACTGGCGTCCCGCATAAAGGATGGGGCCTACCAATTCCAGCTGCAACAGCCCCCGCAAATTGACCGTCTCATATTTTCCGGGCAGATCAACCAGGCTGCCCCGGATACCGGCAGATACCAGAAACGGCGCCAGTTCTGTCCAGATCGACACCAGCAATAACGGAGCCAGAAACAGCAGCGCCAGTTTCAACCGGGAAACCTGCCCGGCTACCGAACGGCCTTTCCGTTTCGGGCGCTGCCTGCGTTTCGGCTGGGGCGTTGCGTCCTGTTCCGCAGCGTTGATGGATGCAGTATCTACTTCCTGCACAGCGGGAACCGATTGCGCTTCTTCCTGCACATCTGTTTGTGCTGCTGTTTCTTCACGCTTCGGGCTCCCATTCGTACTGTCTTTTACAGCCTCAACCGCGTTTTCTGTTTTTGCCGCGTCCGTGTTTTCTGCATTTATCGTATTCTCTGCATTTGTCGTGTTTTCTTCTTTTATCGTGTTCAAGTTTTTATTATTCACTTCATTCTCTATTACGTTTTCTGATTTCATGTGCTTCCATGCTCCGAATGATTCTTACTAAAGGAAACGCTGATTAATCAGCATCTCCTCAAATCCATTCTATACTTATCTTAACAAGGCAGCCTTTTCTTGTCAATTTTAAAGATGCCATACTGCCTATTTTGCTGTATAATAATAATCAGGATAAATCGTTACGCCATTAGGGAGTGTAACTTTGTTGAATGATTGCGTACGAACAGTAAAAATCAAAACCTGACCTGACAGGCAACCCGTTCCATCTATTGAGTAACGGTATGGCAGAAAGGAGTTTTCACCATGGCAATTCTCGGCGCAGTACAGGTCCCCCATCCGCCCCTCATCCTTCCCGAAGTGGGCCACGGGGAAGAAAAACGAATCCAGTCCACCATCGACGCCTTTGAAAGGGCTGCAAAATTCATAGCGGATCTGAAACCGGACACGGTCATCATCTCCAGCCCTCATTCCATTTTGTACTCCGATTATTTTCATATTTCACCGGGCGCCTCCGCAAAAGGAACGATGGCCCAGTTCGGCGCGCCCCAGGTCAAGTTTTCTGTTGTATATGACGAAGAGCTTGTTCGAGCGGTTGATGCTGCGGCAAAACAGGCGGGCATCCAAGCCGGCGCCCTGGGCAACCGGCAGCCGGAACTGGATCACGGAACCATGGTACCCCTGTATTTCCTCGCCAGGTACTGCAAAACCTGCAAAATCGTACGTCTGGCCCTTTCCGGTTTTTCCCTGAAAGAGCATTACAGGGTTGGCATGCTCATTGCAGCAACTGCAGAAAAGCTGGGCCGGAAGATTGCCTGGATCGCCAGCGGCGACCTGTCCCACAAACTTACAAGAAGCGGTCCTTACGGTTATAACGCTGCAGGTCCTGAATACGATAAAAAGATTATGGACGTCATGGGAAGCGGCAACTTTGCCGAGCTGTTTTCCTTTAAAGATACATTCCTGGAAGAAGCCGCCGAATGCGGCCACCGCTCATTCGTTTTAATGGCCGGCGCCTTTGACGGGCTGGCAGTGAAAGCGGAAAAATTAAGCTACGAAGGACCCTTCGGCGTAGGGTACGGCGTCACCCTGTTCACCCCAACCGGTGGAGACGAAAGCCGTCACTTCCTGAGCGCCTACGACACCATCCGGGGCAGGATGAAAGCAGAACGGCTGGCCAAAGAAGACGAGTATGTGAAACTGGCACGGGAAGTCATCGAGCATTACGTGAAAAGCAAAGGCGGCTACCTGCGTTCCCCGCAGCATATTATCCCGGAGATGACGGCGCAGAAGGCCGGCGTGTTTGTTTCGCTAAAGATCCGCGGCGCATTGCGGGGCTGCATCGGAACCATCGGCCCCATGTACGACAACGTGGCGGAAGAGATCCGGCACAACGCCATTTCCGCCTGCAGCCGCGACCCCCGCTTTACCCCGGTGCTGCCCGATGAACTGGAAGAACTGGAATACAGCGTGGACGTGCTGGGACCCATGGAACCCATCAGCTCGCCGGCCCAGCTGGACGTAAAACGTTACGGTGTGCTGGTGACCAAAGGCAGTCGCAGCGGGTTGCTGCTGCCCAACCTGCCCGGCGTGGATACCATTGAGCAGCAAGTCGATATCGCCAAACAGAAAGCCGGCATCCGTCCGGAAGAAAGCGGATGTGAACTGAAGCGGTTTGAAGTGATACGGCATTTTTAATTTTTAAAAAACGGAGAAGCGTCCTGCAGGTACCGCCTTCACATTGTGACCCTAACGCTTCGGCGCCTGATTGTTCGCTGCGCCGTTGGCGCACGGCGATGACGACTGCTGCCTATGTCAGCAGCCTGACTATAAGAATAGTTTTTCTTTGTCCTCCTCGCGCCCTCCGGGAACGGGTCACTGCGTTCAGGCGGTACCTGCAGGACTTTATCTGTTTACCATACAAGGAGCATCGATCATGTCATACACCTGTCCCTACTGTCACCATCACTG
>JAFSPK010000035.1:0-20698 GCA_017443005.1 Acidaminococcaceae bacterium | reverse complement strand
TGCGGATTCCCGATGTTTTTTTAATTGGTCGGAGCGACTAGATTTGAACTAGCGACCTCTTCCACCCCAAGGAAGCGCTCTACCAAGCTGAGCCACGCCCCGAATACATAGGATATTTTAGTATAGAAATACGATTATGTCAACCACTTTTTTTGATATACAGAAAGTTATCGCGGTTTCATCGTGAATATGGCAGATATAATTCATTCCTATACCGCGTAACGCGGTTACAGTTCCGTGTGTAATATCTCGGTTCCTTTTGTATTTAACTGCAGAATATGATATACCGCGTTCTGTCCGCAGGCAGCAAACGCATCCACCATTGCTTTACCGATACCATTGCCGTCAACTTCCGGTGAAGCATAGGCAAGCAGTGTAGAGCCGGAACCGCTGATAATACATTGATAGGCCCCCGCTTTTTTTCCGGCGGCAAAGACTTCCGTTAAACCCGGAATCAGTTTTGCCCGGTACGGCTGATGCAGTTTATCCTCTAATGCGTACTGTAGCAGTTCCGGACGGTTTTCCAACAAAGCGGCCGTAAGCAGCGCAGTACGGGACGCATTAAATACTGCATCGGGATGTGCGATTTCCTTGGGAATCGCTTCCCTTGCCATATGGGTAGAAAGCTGAAAATCCGGTACCACCGCAATGAATTGCAACGGCATCTTCGGAACCGT
Source organism: Acidaminococcaceae bacterium (assembly GCA_017443005.1). GTDB lineage: Bacteria > Bacillota > Negativicutes > Acidaminococcales > Acidaminococcaceae > Succiniclasticum. The sequence continues at coordinate 20,021 of JAFSPK010000035.1, read as the reverse complement.
GCGCAGAGTATGCGCAACCCCGTTTTCCTGAAAACTAATGGTAAAGCCGCCGTAGATAGCAGGCGCCACGTTGTCCGGATGCCCTTCCAGTCTGTTGGTTTCCTGTAATATTTCGTCCTGTGTCAGATTGGCTCCGCTTAAAATGCTCGCGGCGGTTACGCCTGCCACAATCGCGGTGGAACTGCTGCCCAAACCACGGCTTTTGGGAACCTGGTTCCGCATGTGCATATCAATTCCGATACGTTTGTGGTTTGTAATTCTGTTCCATATGGAAAGGAACGAGGCGAAAGCCATATTACGCCCGGAAGCATGGAAACTGTCCTTGCCTTCTCCTTCAACTTCCAAAGTGAAACCAAATTTTTCATCAGAAATGGTAAAGGTAAATTCATTGTATAAAGTTAAAGCCAAGCCAAGGCTGTCGAAACCGGGCCCGCAATTTGCAGAGGTCGCCGGCACCCGGACGGTTACAGATTTTTTCATGATTCACTCCGCTATGTTTATAAGTTTGGATCTTCGACACGCAGTACACTGCAAACTTTTTTTACAACCGGCAAGACCTGCAGGGTACGCATGGAAAGCTCCAGGCTTAACCGGCTCACTTTATACGTGATGATGATCAGCTCTGCCAATCCGTTTTCAAGAACATTTTTCTGAATGACGGAGGCAATGCTCATCTGCTGTGCGGCAAGTGTGGAAGCAATAGCGGCCAGTACGCCGGGACGGTCGTTTACCAGCAGGCGGAAATAACAGGGCGCCATTTCTTTTTCCGGCGGGCACATTTTCTTTTCTTCAAACAGATTGCCTTTGATCCGTCCGCAACAGTTGTTGCAAATATTCCGGGCAGTATCGATGATATCGCCGCATACAGCGCTGGCAGTTGGCAGCCGGCCTGCGCCGCGTCCCATGAACATGGCGTCGCCCACCGCATCGCCGTTAACATAAATTGCGTTATACACATCGTTTACGCTGGCCAACGGATGATTTTTCGGCAGCATAACAGGGTACACGTTGGCGGTGATGCCATTTTCCGGGTCGTTCTTCGCTACGCCCAGCAATTTTACCACATATCCCAAATCGCGGGCGTAACTGATATCGCAGGCATCCACATTGTCTATCCCTTCAATATGCACATCTTTCAGGGTAAGCGCCGTGTTAAATGCCAGCGATGCCAACACTGTGATTTTACGGGCGGCGTCGATGCCTTCCACATCCGCTGTGGGATCAGACTCGGCATACCCTTTAGCCTGTGCTTCAGCAAGGGCGTTTTCATAAGAAAGACCGGCCTCGGTCATCCGGGTCAGCATATAGTTGGTAGTACCGTTAACGATACCCATGATGCTGGATATCTTATTGGCTGCCAGGCAGGAACGCAACGGACGGATAATGGGAATGCCGCCGCCTACTGCGCCTTCAAACTGGAAATCTACATGATTTTCCTCAGCCAGCGTAAAGAGCGCTTTACCGTATTCCGCCAGTACATCTTTGTTAGCAGTTACCACATGCTTTCCGTGTTTCAGTGCCGCCTCGATATATTCTTTGGCAGGATGAACACGGCCAATGAGTTCCACCACAATATCTATTTCCGGATCGTTCAGAATGTCATCCAGATTATCCGTATACCCTACGTTGTATTTTTTGATTTCCGGTTTCAGATTCGCTTTATCACGGACCAGGACGGTTTTGACTTCAATGGTGCAGCCTGCTTTTCTGGCAATATCATCCCGGTTTTCGTTTAACACGATGATGACGCCGCCGCCTACCGTGCCGCAGCCCAACAGGCCGATTTTCACTGTTTTTCCCATAATGCCTTCTCCCTCAAATAAATTCATAGTATTATTTATAAAAATTCTGCCTGGCCATATCCCCGGGATTGCCAGAACAGTTTTTACACCTGTCCCAAAACTTCCAACCGTTTGACACCGTCAATCATGCGCAGTTTGTCAAGCAACGCTTCCAAATCCACTTTCATATTTTTCGTTTCGATGGAAATGGTAGTGTTAGCCACGCCCTGCAAGGGGATTCCCTGATTGATGGTCATAATGCTGCCGGAATCCAATGCAATCAGATTCAGCACACGGCTTAGCACGCCGGATTTATGCTCCAGCAGTAAAGACAGGGTGATAATTTTGTCCTTGCTGGCTTCATAGAACGGGAAGACGTAATCTTTGTATTTATAATATGCGCTGCGGCTCAGGCCTAAACGAACAACGGCTTCATTGATTGTTTTGACTTCGCCCCGTTTCAGAATTTCCTTTACCTTGATGGTCTTTTTAATCGCTTCCGGCAAAATATCTTCTTTCACAAGATAAAACGAGGTTTTCTCGTAACCGGGCTTTTCTGATATCGTGTTCAAATCCACAACTCTGCTTCGTGCCATTTCCATAACTCCTTCCCTTTTGATTTATAAATGTGAGTACCATTTTGTTTCTGAAATTATTATCTGGTGTCCAGGTGCCCCGGCTTGATTTTACTTTCTGTTCCATTGCGTAATCTGTTGATATTATCCTTGTGACGGATAATGACAAACAGACAGGCCAGTGTTCCGAATACTGCATAGGGCACCGGGTATTTCAGATACCAGCCTGCGGCTGCGGCAACCACAGCCGCGACAACAGATCCTAACGACACGTACCGGGTAATCAGGACAATCATCACCCAAACGCCAAAACCGGCAGCTGCACCTAACGGAAGCATATACAGGAACAGACCCAGGCCGGTTGCTACGCCTTTTCCGCCTTTAAAACCCAGAAACAGCGAATAGTTGTGCCCGAGCAGAGCGCCTAACGCGGCAACTGAAACGACAGTGGGATTTTGGGTAAACTGCGATGTGATATACAATGCCAAAATCCCTTTCAGCATATCTCCAATCAGTACAGCAGCGGCTGTTTTTGGTCCTACCGTGCGGAACACATTCGTGGTGCCGATATTGCCGCTGCCATAGTTGCGGATATCGATACCGTGAAAGGCCTGTACCAGCCACAATCCGCAGGGTATGGAGCCAAACACATATCCCAGCAGAAAAGCGCCTAACCCTAACAAATAGTCCATGTTACAAATCCTCTTCATTCTTCGCCCTGATGATCATCTGGATGGGCGTGCCTTCAAATCCGAAGGCTTCTCTCAATTTATTTTCCAGATAACGCTGGTAGGAAAAATGCATGATTTCCGGATTGTTGACAAACAATACAAAGGTTGGAGGCTTAATTTTCACCTGTGTTACAAAATAAATTTTTAACTGACGCCCTTTGTCGGTAGGAGGCGGGTTAATAGCACAGGCATCTTCGATAATCTGGTTGATGACCGATGTGGAGATGCGCATGGCGTTCTGTTCCGCTACATATTTAATGACCTCCGGCAGCCGGTGTATGCGCTGCATGGTGACTGCCGAAACAAATACCACCGGCGCATACTGGAGAAATACCAGCTCTTTTCGCAATTCTTCCGTATAACGCAGCGTAGAACCGGTATCTTTTTTATATAAGTCCCATTTGTTGACCACAAGGATGACGCCTTTGCCTGCTTCATGGGCGTAACCTACTATTTTTTTATCCTGTTCGGTGACACCTTCCACCGCGTCGATTACCATCAGTACCACGTCGGAACGATCTACGGCGCGGAGAGAACGCACAATACTGTATTTTTCAATAAGCTCTTCAATTTTACCTTTGCGGCGCATCCCTGCGGTATCAATGAACAGGAACCGCTGCCCTTCTTTTACCACCGGCGTATCGATGGCATCCCTGGTCGTACCGGCCTGGTCACTGACAATCGAACGTTCTTCCCCTACCAGTGCGTTGAAGATAGAGGATTTTCCCACGTTAGGCCTGCCGATCAGGGCTACCTTGATTTCATCTTCATCTTCTTCATTTAACTGGGGTACGGTCTGCTGCACCTTGTCCATGACAGAATCCAGCATATCGCCCAGACCCAGGTGGTTGGCGGCGGAAATAGGAATCGGTTCGCCTAATCCCAAATTATAGAATTCAAAGATTTCCATTTCCTGTTTAAAGGAATCCGCTTTGTTTACTGCCAATACGATAGGCTTTCTGGATTTCCGTAACAGTTTCGCGACTTCCGCGTCTTCGTCGGTGATTCCGGTGCGGGCGTCGCACACAAATAAAATCACATCTGCTTCCCGGATGGCAATCTGTGCCTGTTCCCGGATGGAAACAGCAATCTTGTCGGTATTGGCAATTTCAATACCACCGGTATCGATAATAACAAATTCCCGGTCCAGCCACTCGGTCGTAGCATATAATCTGTCCCGGGTCACGCCGGGAATATCTTCCACAATAGAGATTCGTTCATTGGCCAGCACGTTGAATAATGTTGATTTACCAACGTTCGGCCTTCCTACAATAGCAACAATCGGTTTTGCCATAGTGATAATCCTCTGACTTTCTATAACGAATTTAAAAAATATTATGTGATATTACATTGGGAAATGATAATACGGAGTTACTGTTAATCTTCCGTATATCAGTGGTCGATTCCATCCCGGATTGTAATATTCTTTTCTGTAAAATAATGCCTGACTTCCTGCATATCCGTAACCAGATCTGCCTCGTCTATCAGTTCCTGCGGCGCTTCCCGGCCCGTACATACCACTTCTGTGTTTTTACGGTGCGCATGAAGGAAGGCTACTACTTCATGGGTATCTATCAGTTGTTTGGCCATGGCAAGATTGATTTCGTCCAAAATCAAAACATCGGTTTTCTGTTCTGACAGAATGCGTTTCCCTTCCTCCCATGCTTCCTTTGCCATTTGTACGTCAATGGGATCCGGGTTACGGAAATTAACAAAACTGTCGCGTCCCATCTGCAGTATGGTAAAACCGGGCAGAAAACGGAACGCCTGTGCTTCCCCATAGGTGGGATCGCCTTTCATAAAGCAGATCATAACCACTTTTGCCCCATGGCCCACAGCCCGCATCGCAAGCCCTAACGCAGCGGATGTTTTACCTTTTCCTGTTCCGGTATAAACATGCAGCATACCAAAATCTTTCATTGCCTTGAGCCTCACTTATTATGTAATTCAGGAAAACTGTTTCACATACTCCGTATTGTTTCCGGTAAGGATTCCCTTCCGTTCCGGAACGGAATTTCTGCCGGCGGTACCGTTATGCGGCAATGGCTGCCTCAGCAGCAGGTTATATAATTCTGCTGCTCCCTGGGCAATTTTAACTTCCCTGCCGCTTTTACGAATAAACTCTGCTAATGACATATCGTCCAAAAACAAGTTGTCCTGATTTAAAACCACGGATGGCAGAATTACCGGAGTATTCTCCGGAATCTGCGCCAGGATGTCCGTACCTGTCAATAAGCCGGTTACATTAATGGAGTGACCAAAGAAATCATTCGTTACCGGAAGGAATATATGATTCGTATGATAACACGCATTGAACTCCTCCATGGCCGGCTGCAGCAGGGTTGCCGCGGACACCCCTACCGGAATCACATAATTTTTATGTGCCGGCTGCAGATGTTCCCTACTGCGCTGCATAGCTGTTTCCCATTCCGCAAGAAAATTCTGCGTCAGTCCGATCCCGTTCTCTAACTGCGGAAATCCATCATACCAGGTGACAGGCGGCATTTCTTTTCCTGCCAGAATGTAAAATTCATCACCCAGATAGATGAAAGAACGGCCAAGGCGACGACGGCATTCTTCCTGCCACTGTGTCACGGTCTCTACTACAGGTAAGGCATTCTCTCTGGTGAAAAGCTGTAAATCGGGCAAACCTTTTTTGTTTTTTGTAATACCAACCGGTACGACGGCCATATCCTCTACATAATCAGACATTGCAGACAGATCTCTGTACGACTTTTCCAGTACAGCGCCATCATTCCAGCCAGGACAGCAAACAATCTGCGCATGAATATGGATTCCTGCGTCAAACAAACGTTGCAGTTTATGCATTATCTCACCGGAATGGCTGTTCTTCATCATAGCCTGCCGTACCTTCGGGTCCGTCGCATGAACGGATACATATAAAGGCGACATATGATTCCGGATGATGCGGTCAAAATCCTCTTCTGTCAAATTGGTAAGTGTTACAAAATTACCGTATAAAAAGGACAAACGGTAGTCATCATCCCGGACGTAAAGGCCTTTTCGCAGACCGGGGATCATACGGTCTACAAAACAGAATACACAGTGGTTATGACAAAGTCGTACTTTATCAAAGACAGCGCTTTCAAAGGATAATCCAAGTTCTTCATCAATTTCCTTAGAAACGGTCACTTCACGCAGTGCACCGTCTGTTCCGCGGATTGACAGTACCGGTTCATAGTCAGCAGCTGCAAAACTTACATCCAGTATGTCCCGCAAGGGCATACCGTTGATGGCACAGAGCGATTCGCCGGCAATAATGCCGGCAGCTTCTGCCGCGCTATGTTTTCTGACTGAACTGATTTTGCCTTCCGAACCTGTTTCCATACTGCCTCCAAAATGTCTTCTATATATTATACAAAATTTTTCACAAAAAAACAAATGTGCATTGTAAAAAAGCAAAAAGGCCCGCTTTTTTCAAGCGGGCCTTTGGGCTTACAAAGATTACTTACGGATATTCAGTTTTGCAATGATTGCACGATACCGTTCAATATCCTTTTTCTGCAGATAATTCAGCAGACCGCGACGATGACCAACCATTTTCAGCAGACCGAGACGGGAATGATGGTCCTTTTTGTTGGTTTTCAGGTGTTCCGTCAGAGCGGCGATACGTGTGGTGAGAACCGCAATCTGAACTTCCGGAGAACCGGTGTCACCTTCGTGACGGGCGTTTTCTTTGATAATAGCCTGTTTTTCTTCTGTTGTTAACATCGTAACAAACCTCCATATAAATATATTGTCCGGCCGGAACCAGGCAGGCGTTGGAGAAGCGCTCTTCGTAGCTCCGGTTAGGATACTGATGTATTGTAGCACAGAAACAAATATAATGCAAATGTTTTTATAAAAATATTTTCAGAATCATCTATGCAAAGAGCAAAATTAATTTTAAACGCAGTTTTGCCTTCGCGGTCACTGTTCACCATCCTGTGCGGTAAACCAGGCAAGGGCATCCGATTTGTCTTTTTCCAGCTGTGCTTTTAATTCATGTAAGGATGAAAATCTTCGTTCATTGCGGAGAAACCTGCAAAAGGATGTTTCCAGAACATGACCGTACAAATCCTCATTGCAACCAAACAGGTGAACCTCTAATACTTCCCGGACTACGTCATCAAAAGTCGGATTCATGCCCAGGTTCCCTACTCCGTTATACATCTTTTCTCCATCCCGTACCTGCAATGCGTAGACCCCGGCAGGCGGAAGCGCCGAACCGTTTCGGTTTACATACAGGTTTGCAGTCGGGAAACCCAACGTTCTGCCTCTTTTAAAGCCCTGGTGAACCGTACCCTGTACACTGCAGAATCGCCCGAGCATATATTCCGCATCCCGGAGGTTTCCTACCGCAATGGCCCGACGGATCCGGGTGCTGCTGATAATCCGGTTCTTATATTCCAAAAGCGGTCTGATAATCACATCAAACCCCTGTTCCCTTCCGCTTTTGGCCAGGGATTCCGTATTTCCTGTTCCTTTAAAACCGTATGAAAAATTGGTTCCGCAGACGAGACAGGAAAAATTGAAGTGACGTAACTTTTGCAGAAAATCGTCCGGCGATAAAAGCGATAACTGTCGGTTAAAGGGAACATCAATCAGCAGGTCCACACCCCACCGCTTTAAAAGCCTGACCTTTTCCTCCGGGGAAATCAGGGCCTGTGGAATGGCGGATGGATGGATTGCTGCGTAAGGATGGTTACTGAATGTAAAAACAGCCAGCCGTAACTGATTCGTCCTCGCATAAGATGCAGCGGCATCAATCACATCACGGTGTCCTTTATGCAGACCGTCAAAGGTACCCATTGCAATTACACAGGCTTTGGCCTGATATGTTTTTATTTCTTTGTTATCTAAATTCAGATGTTTAACGATTTCCATAGCATTGTAAACAATCACAGCGGAGAAAAAAATATTTGCTTCCGCCACAGCAGACAAAAAAATGATTTGCTTACACTCTTTGAAATTTCTGTGCAAAGCGTAAGCTCTCTCTGCGCAAAGCATAATATTAGGCAAGACGTTTCAGATAAATTTTTTAATCCGGATCCGGCTTCTGAACCTGAACCAATATTTTTTCCGGCTTTACGACTTCATTCTCTACGGTAACGATGCCCAGAAATAAATCTGTAAGATAAAGGGAATAAACCCCTTCTGCTGTGCCTTTTATTGTGGTGCGAACGCCGTTTGTAATACGAAAGGCCTGCAGCGCATTTACAGTAAGTTTACCGGTTTTGCTGACTGCCGTTTCCATTGGCAGCAACACAGCTTCCGGCTCTGCCGAAATTTCTTCCAGCGTATGGGATTCTTCTATGCAAAAGTCCCCGGCCCTGGTCCGCAACAAAAAAGTCATGCAGGCACAGGTTCCTGCAGCAGCTGCAATGTCTTCCAGTAAAGTGCGGACATAGGTGCCTTTGGAACATGCGATGTCCAGACAAAAATACGGAGGATAAAACCGGATGAGTTCCAGACGGAAAATTTCAATGGGACGTGCAGAACGCGCAAGTTCTATTCCCTGCCGGGCATATTCATACAGTTTTTTCCCATTGACTTTTAACGCGGAATACATGGGAGGAACCTGTAAAATTTTCCCCCTGAACTGTTGTAAAATTTCTTCCAACCTTGCTGCGGAAAAATCCGGAACGGGTTTTGTTTCCAACACGTTTCCGCTGTCGTCTCCGGTGTCGGTACGAATACCCAAAATCCCCTCGGCACGGTAATGCTTTGTATTTGTTGATGCGTATTCCAAAAGACGGGTCGCGTTGCCGATAAAGACAGGCAGCACGCCGGCAGCATCCGGGTCCAGCGTACCGGAGTGGCCGGCCTTCTTAACTCCGTAAATTCGACGGATCCGGCTTACCACATCGTGGGATGTCATACCGGGCGGCTTGAGGACATTTACGATACCGTCCGTCATACAAACAGATCCTCAACAGCCTGCAGCACAATTTTTTCGGCTTCTTTCATCGGCGCATAAATAGAGCAGCCAGCCGCCTTTTTATGTCCGCCGCCACCGAAGGATACTGCGATTTTGGCTACGTCGATTTCTTTGGAACGGAAGCTGACACGGGTCAGATTTTCTTCCGGCTGCTTAAACAACAGGGCAATCTCCACACCTTCTATGTAACGGGGATAGGAAATAAAAGCATCCGTATCTACGTTACGATCATATAATTCCGGTGCAATCTCAATATAAGCAATCTTTCCGTCTTTTAAGAAGGTCAGCGTTTCCAGAACTTTCCGGAGCATTTCTACCTGCGACCGGGACCGTAATTCCATGTTGTCTGAAACCAGGCTGGGATTTACGCCGTGTTTCAGTAACGCAGCGGCTGTTTCCATTGTTTTGGAGGTGGTATTGGAATATTTGAATGAACCTGTATCCGTATAGATGCCTTCGTAAATACAGGTTGCGATATCTGTGGTAAACTCTGTTCCCATCTCCAGCAGCAGCGCGTAAATGATTTCAGCGGTTGCCGCAGCATCGGAATCCAGATACAGATAATCCGCAAACCGTGTATTTGTTTTATGATGATCAATATTGAGAACGGCGACGGGCCTGACGACTTCCATGGCGTTACCGGCCCTGTCTGCCGAACTGGCATCTATGATGACCAAAAGATCTGCTTCTATTGTTTCGTCTGCTCCAAAACGCCGGTATTCCTGAATTCCGGGAAGAAATGAATAGACAGTGGAAATATCATCGTCCACGTTCATGATTACATCTTTTCCCAGCGCACGCAGGGCATGCATAAGGGCAAGGGATGAGCCGAGTGTGTCTCCGTCAGGACTGACGTGGCTGACGATTACCAGTTTTTTTGCTGCTTTGAGCAATTCGCCGGTTTCCGCTAATGAACAGTTCTTACTCATTTTTATTTCCTTCATTTTCTTTTATCTGGCGCAGCAAGCTGTCAATATGCGCACCGTATTCAAGGGAGGTATCTTTTTCCAGTATCAGTTCCGGAGCAAAGCGCAGACGGATGCGTTTTGCTATTTCCGTTCTCATGAATCCTTTTGCTTTGTTCAGTGCTTTCCACGCCTGTTCCTGCTCTTCCGCAGACCCATACAGGCTTACGAAAACTTTAGCCTGGCTCATATCGTCTGTCAGGTCCACACCCGTAACTGTTACCAGTTTGATACGCGGATCCTTGATGTCCAGCAAAAGCATATTGGAGATTTCGCGCTGGATGGCTTCCTGAACTTTTTCTACTCGTAATCTGGCCATAATTCACCTGTACCTGATCCCTTATGCGGGAGAAACTTCTTTCATAACATAAACTTCAAACTGGTCATTCTCTTTGATATCGTGGAATTTGGCCAGCGTGATACCGCATTCGTAGCCGGCAGCCACTTCTTTTACATCGTCCTTGAAGCGGCGCAGGGATTCCATCTCATCCTCGGCAATGACAATACCGTCACGCACCACACGGATTTTGGCGTTGTTGGTAACTTTGCCTTCCGTTACGTAGCAGCCGGCAATGATCATCTTGGAAATCGTGATGACCTGACGGACCTCTACGCGGCCGATAACGTCTTCTTCAAATTTGGGAGCCAGCATACCTTTGATGGCAGCTTCCACGTCATTGATGGCATCATAGATGACGCGGTACGGACGGATATCCACTTTTTCGCTTTCCGCAATCTTGCGGGCATTCGCATCCGGGCGCACATTGAAACCGATAATTAATGCATTGGCTGCAGAAGCAAGCATAACGTCCGATTCATTGATGGCGCCTACGCCGGAATGAACCACAGTCACTTTAACTTCTTCGTTCTGAATCTTGACGAGAGAAGCGCACAACGCTTCCACAGAACCCTGAACGTCCGCTTTGACAACGATATTCAGTTCCTTCAGTTCGCCTTCTTTGATGCGGCTGAAAATGTCATCCAGAGATACCTTGGCGGCTTTCTGCTGTTCCGCTTTTGCTTTGGCGATACGTTTTTCCGCTACACCGCGGGCAATCTTTTCATCCGCTGCATCCAGGATATCACCGGCCTGGGGTACTTCGTTCAGACCTAATACTTCTACCGGTGTGGAAGGACCGGCTTTGCGGACTTTTTCACCACGGTCGTTGATCAGGGCGCGTACCCGTCCGTGGGCCGTTCCTGCAATAATATAGTCGCCAATGGTCAGCGTACCGCGCTGTACCAATACGGTGGCTACCGGTCCGCGGCCTTTATCCAGTTTTGCTTCAACAATAGTACCATGAGCAGGCAGTTTCGGATTGGCTTTCAATTCTTTTACTTCTGCTACCAGAAGAATCATTTCCAGCAAATCGTCAATGCCCTGATGGGAGTGGGCCGATACGGGGACCATGATGGTATCCCCGCCCCAGTCTTCCGGAATCAGTTCCATCTCGGAGAGCTGTTGCTTTACATGTTCCGGATTTGCCGCCGGTTTATCCATTTTATTGATGGCTACGATAATCGGCACGCCGGCAGCTTTCGAGTGGTTAATTGCTTCAACGGTCTGAGGCATGACGCCGTCGTCTGCCGCTACAACCAGAACGGAAATATCTGTACACTGTGCGCCTCTGGCGCGCATAGCTGTAAACGCCTCATGACCCGGCGTGTCCAGAAATGTGATTTTCTTGCCGCCTGCATTTACGGTATAAGCACCGATGTGCTGGGTGATACCGCCTGCTTCACGGGCAGTCACATGGGTTTTGCGGATGGCGTCCAACAGGGATGTTTTGCCATGATCAACGTGCCCCATAACAGTAACAACCGGCGGACGTACGACCTGTTCCTCCGGATCGTCTTCGATTTCCGGAATCTCGGTAGGATCTTCTTCCGGTGGAAGCGGCTGCACGTCAACCCCGAATTCATTGCCAACCAGTGTCGCTGTATCAAAATCAATGTCCTGGTTGATAGTTACCATTTCCCCTAACAGAAAGAGGCACTTAATCACTTCCGCCACTTCCCGTTTGATCAGTTTGGCAAATTCCTGTACATTGATGGATTCAGCAATCTGCACCATGGTAGGACGAACTACCGCAGCCGGCTGATCATTGCGCACAGGAGCGCCGGATTTGGATTTCAGGTGCTTTGTCGGGCGCATATGGTCCGCGCTGCGCATGGGACGGCTGTCACGGGAAGCATAGGAGCCCTTAAGCTGTTTTTCATGCTTCTTATTGTATTTTTCACGGCTTTCCTTACCGCGGGGAATATCATCAAAACCTGCAGCAGGTTTTTTTGCTCCGGTATTATTACGGTTAGCAGGACGATTCCCGCCAAATTTATTTCCCTGATTTACGTCTTTGTCTTTATTAAAGCCGCCGCCCTGACGATTGAAACCCTGACCCTGGCCTTGTCCCGGACGGTCGTTCCTGTTGAATCCGCCGCCCTGACGGTTGAAACCCTGGCCCTGGCCTTGTCCCGGACGGTCGTTCCTGTTGAATCCGCCGCTCTGACGGTTAAAACCCTGGCCCTGGCCTTGTCCCGGACGGTCGTTCCTGTTGAAGCTACCACCCTGGCGATTGAAATCACGGTTCTGGGCCTGATAGCCCTGACTCTGTCCCTGACGGTCACCTCTGTTGAAGCCGCCACCCTGGCGATTGAAATCACGGTTCTGGCCTTGTTCAGGACGGTTATTTATTCCCTGGGTATTGGCCGGACGGTTTGGTATGCTTCTGTTCTGAGTCACATTGCGGTTAGCGTTCGGCTGCTGTATATTGACTGCAGTCCTGTCAGGCTGTTTGCTTTCCGCGGCCGGAGTATCCTTACGTGTAATATTTTTATTGTTCGGCACATTGCGGTATTTATTTTTCCCATCGTTGCCGGGGACCGGTGCCGTAGCGGCAGCTGTGTTCCGGTTATCCGGTCTGTTCTCTGCAGGTGAAGGTTTAACTGTTTTGTCTTTCTGCAGTGCATTGTGGGTTATCGTACTTTTTCCGTCCGCATTTGTTTCGACGGTCATAATGACCGGCTTTACAATCATGGAAGGACGTTCTGTCTTTTCCGGCTTTGCTTTCGGAGGAACCGGAGTTACAGCCGGTTTTGTCTTTTCCGCGTTCCCTGCCGTTTGCGGTATCGGTTTTTGCGACTTGGCCGGTGCGGGCTGTTTTTTTGCGAAAGCCGCATGAATAATAGCAGCTTCACTGTCATCCACACTGCTGAAATTTGTTTTGCTGATATTGTGTTTCGCCAGCAATTCTATGACTTCAGGGCTTTTCACCCCATATTCTTTTGCAATCTCAAAAATACGTTTCTTCCCCATTCAACTACCTCCAGCTTCTATCACAAGTTCCATTTTTTCATAATCAATCCGGCAAACCCGTCATCCAGTACAGCAACAGCAGCCCGGGGTGCTTTTCCGATGCAGAGCCCCAATTCAGTGCGTAGCATACACGATATAACCGGCACAGACGCTTTTTCTGCCAGGAATTTCAGTTCTTTCACGGTATTGGGAGATGCATCGTCAGCAATGACCAATAGTTTCGCCTTGCCACCGGACAGAGCGTCTTTTACGCCAAGATCCCCGGAAGAAACTCTACCGGCTTTCTGCGCAAGGCCTAAGGCGCCGGCCACATCTTTATCACTCATGTTTCAATTCCTCCAGGAGCTTTTTATATACGTCATCATTCACTTGTTTCTCCAGGGCTTTTTCCAACCGGTGACCTTTATAAGCTTTGGTTATGCATTCCTTATCCGGACATACATAGGCGCCGCGGCCGGCCTTTTTACCGTTCAGGTCCAGGGATATATCCCCTTCGGGAGAACGGACAACGCGAATCAGCTCTTTCTTGGACTTCATTTCTCCGCAGCCAACACACTTGCGCTGCGGGATTTTCTTCAATTTCACGCCTCTTCACCGCTCCCTTCCTGTTCCGTCTCAGTTTCTTCTGCCTGAGATTCCGGTTTAATATCTATTTTCCAGCCAGTCAGTTTGGCGGCGAGGCGGGCATTCTGTCCTTCTTTGCCAATGGCCAGCGAAAGTTGGTAGTCAGGAACGACGACCCAGCAGATTTTTTCTGTATCACTGGCTACTGCGCTGACCACCTGGGCCGGCGACAACGCATTAGCCACATACTGCGCCGGGTCTGTATTATATTTAACGATATCTATTTTTTCGCCTCGCAGTTCGTTTACAATGTTCTGTACCCGCATTCCCTTGTGTCCTACGCAGGAACCCACAGGATCGACTTTTTCATCGTTGGAAAAAACTGCGATTTTGGAACGCATTCCTGCTTCCCGCGCAATGGATTTCAGTTCTACGATACCGTCGTGAATTTCCGGAACTTCCAGTTCAAACAATCTTGTCAGCAAACCGGGATGTGTACGGGACAGCATAATCTGAGGCCCTTTTCCTGTCTTTTTGACTTCGATGATGTAAAACTTCATACGGTCATGGGGCATATACCTTTCCCCCGGAACCTGCTCATTTGCCATCAGCAGTCCTTCCGTCGAACCGAGATCCACATAGACGGTACCGCGTTCTACACGCTGAATCATGCCGTTTACAATATCATCTTCCCGTTCGGAAAACTTGTCATAGACCATGTTCCGCTCCGCTTCCCGGATACGCTGCATGATGATTTGCTTGGCGTTCTGCACAGCGACGCGGCTGAAGTTTTTAGGAAAGACTTCCTGTTCGACAATGTCACCCAAAATATAATTTGGATTGATTTTCAGTGCTTCTTCCAAAGAAATTTCGTCATGGGGTTTCACTACCTGTTCAACAACCTTACGCTGCTCAAACACGTGAAATTCTCCGGTAGCTTTGGACATTTCCACGCGCACGTTCTGGGAACTGTCATAATTCTTTTTATATGCACTTACCACAGCTTCTTCAACAGCCTGGAACAAAACTTCTGAATTAATACCTTTTTCTTTTCCCAACGCTTCTATTGCCTGTACGAACTCTGAACTCACTTTTTAATTCCTCCTTAAAAGTCAATATGCGGTCTGATCATTGCAATCAATTTACGTTCAATTTTAATTGGATTCTTCTCTTCCCTGCCTTTCACGATCCGGTTCACGTTAATTTCGGTTTCCGTATGTGAAAGCAGGATGCCGGTCAGTTCTTTGTGTCCATCAAAGGGGGCAAAAAACTGGATATCTACCTTTTTGCCATAGTATGCCTCAAAATCTTTATTCTTTTTCAATGGGCGGTCAATACCCGGAGAAGATACTTCCAGGTAATATTTTTCCTTGATAGGGTCTTTTTCGTCAAGAATTTCTGCCAGTTTTTCGCTTACAAATTGGCAGTCATCAATTTCAATTCCGTCCGGTTTATCAATGAAAATGCGGAGATACCAATCTTTCTCGCGTACATATTCAACATCAACCAGCGTGATGCCAGTATCTTGCAAGACAGGTGTGACAAGGTCCGTAATATATTTTTCCACTTCCTCATGTTTCATAACTTTACTCCCTGTATAAAATATTCCAATATAACGAAAGAGCGGGTTTTGCGCCCACTCTTTCCTGGTACTTCATAAATTTTCTTTTCTTATTATATCATCAAAAACCATAATTGCAAATTATTTTTGAAAGAATCTGCAGAATTTTGTAAGAAAATATATATTTTCGTGTAAAGAATCAGTTCAAGAGAAACTGAACAGTTCCATCTGGTTGCTGACCGGCAGATCACCCAGCGCTCCGTATTCTGCCAAAGCATCGAGAGCTGTCTGCCCCACATGTCCCAGATCTTCCTCTTCCGGCAGCAATTCTTCACGCCTGGCAGTTTTATCCAATACAATCTGCTCTGTCTGCCTGCAGCAGGAAAGCAGGTCTTCCTGGGAAATAAACTTGCGTGAATTGTTTTTTACCGCCAGAGAAAGTGTGCGTGCCACGCCTTTGCCTACACCCGGCAAACAGCATAACGGGATGCGTATTCCTTGATCGTCTTCAGGGCGGAACTGATAAGCGTGCGACTTATACAAATCGATGGGATAAAAAACAAATCCCCTTGCCAGCATTTCCAAAACCAGCTGCAGGTAAATCACATTATCTTTATCTACAGTTTTCGCGTCCTTACCCTGTAAATCTACATTTTTAATGTACTGCCGTATGTACGCTTCCCCTTTGGCAATATAAGTCGCGTCGACATCGGCCCGCTGGGAAAAATAAGCGGCGTAGTATGCCAGGGGATGATGGACCTTGCAATAGGCTATCCGGTAGGCGTTCAAAACATATGCCACCGCATGGGCTTTGGGGAACAGGTACTGGACGGTCTCGCAGGATTTCATATACCACTCCGGCACATGTGCTTTTTCCATAGCTTCCCGCATTGCCGGTTCGAGTCCCTTCTTAGCAGCTTTTCCCTTGCGGACATATTCCATGGTTTTAAATGCAATAGCCGGATCCACTCCTTTTGCTATCAATGAGGTCATCACGTCGTCCCGGGTGGAAATGGTCTGTTCTACCGGATGCCCGGATTCTATCAGATCTTTGGCGTTACCAATCCACACGTTGGTACCGTGGGAATAACCGGATACACGGACAATGTCACTGAAAAGTTTGGGTTTCAGTTCGTGGATCATATCAAGCGTAAACCGGGTACCGCACTCCGGTATACCCAGCGTACCCACGTTTGTTCCTATTTGTTCCGGAGTCACACCAAGCTTCTCTGTGGAAGAAAAAATCGACATCGTATCCGGATCGCCTACGGGAATATCCATCGCATTGATACCGGTAAACTCTTCCAGCCGCTTGATCATGGTGGGATCAACGTGTCCCAGGATATCCAGTTTTACCAACCGGTCGTTGATAGAATGATAATCGTAATGTGTGGTGATAATGCTGCTGCTTCTATCATCAGCCGGATGGCTCATGGGCGTTATGTAATGGATATCCATATCTCTTGGGATAACCATGATTCCGGCCGGATGCTGTCCTGTAGTTCGCTTAACGCCATTCAGGCCGGCTATGAAGCTTTCAACATACGCCGGATGTGCAGGTATATTATGTTCTTCAAAATATTTTTTGGCATAGGACCAGGCTGTTTTAGGTGCAACCGTGGCAATGGTACCAGCACGGCAGACATTGTCGCGTCCAAATAATTCTTCTGTATATTTGTGTGCCCTGTGCTGATATTCATCAGAAAAATTCAAATCAATATCCGGAACCTTGTCGCCGTGGAATCCCATGAATACCGCAAAGGGAATATTGTGACCATCACGCGCCATATTCGTTCCGCAGTCAGGACAGATTTTGGGCGGCATGTCAAAACCACTGGCATATTCACCGTGTTCGAAAAACTCTGTATGCCGGCATTTTGGGCAGCGGTAATGAGGTATCAGCGGGTTCACTTCCGTAATGTCTGTCATACAGGCAACCAGGCTGGAACCTACTGAACCCCGGGAGCCAACCAGATAGCCTTCGTCCATGGAGTGCTTAACCAGTTTGTGGGCAATATCATATAAAACGGCATAACCGTTGCCGATAATGGCATCCAGTTCCATCTTCAGCCTGTCTTCCACAATTTTTGGCAGCTTATCTCCATAATACCGGTGCGCTTTTTCATAACATAAATTCACTATTTCTTCTTCTGCACACGGCAATACAGGTGAATACAACTGGTCCCGGTCCGGAACCGGTTTGATCCGGCTGATCCGGTCCGCAATCAGATTTGGATTGGTGACACAGACCTCATAGGCGATTTCTTTGCCAAGGTATGTAAACTCGCTCAGCATCTCCTCTGTGGTTCGGAAAAACAGCGGTGCCTGCATATCCGCGTCATTATATCCCTGGCTGTACTGCAAAATAGCGCGTGTTTTAGCATCCCCCGGTTCCAGAAAATGCGAATCGCAGGTTGCCACACACGGTTTGCCCAGTTTTTTAGCCAAACGGTAAATCAGCTTATTGTTTTCAATCAGCTGCTCATGGGTAAAACGCCCTTCCCTTTCCAGGAATGCGTTATTGCCCAGGGGTTGTATTTCAAGATAATCATAAAAATCCGCGATTTTCAGTAATTCTTCTTCGGATTTTCCCTTTTCTATCGCCTGATATAACTCTCCTATTTCACAGGCGCTGCCCAGCAAAAGCCCTTCACGCAGTTCTTCCAGTACACTTCTGGGAATCAGCGGACGGGCGCGGACTCCGCTTCCATTCAGATAACTCAGATGGGACAGAGTAATCAGTTTATACAAATTCCGCAGTCCGATATAATCTTTGGCAAGAATAATAATATGATTAGAGGGAATCCTGTGTGTATGCGGCAGGCCTTCCATCATAATTTTACCGTCAGCATCGGAGGCCAGATATCCTTCGCAGCCGTATATAAGTTTTAAATCACTGCCGGCATCTTCCACGGCATCGGCACAAAACGGGAATGCCTGAATGACTCCATGGTCGGTTATCGCCAGCGCCTTATGGCCAAAACGGATTGCCGTATTAATAAGGGCTTTCACGTCAGTGATTGCATCCAGTTTGCTCATTTTGGTGTGGCAATGCAGTTCTACCCGCTTGACCGGCGCGTTATCTTCTCTCTGATGTGAATCCACTTTCTTTACGGCAACAGGTGTAAAGGTCATGGCATCATGGTTGTACTGATCAGGTTCTGCATTCCCCAGCAACTGTAATTCCATGCCCGGTTTTAATTGCTTTTTGAATTCTTTTCCTTCGTTTAGGTCGTCAAAGAAAACTTTAACGAAAACGCCGCCGTCCTCGTCCACGACGTTGAACAGGACGAGTAACCGGGAAGCGTCCTTATTACGTCCTCGGACTTCCCGTTCCGTATAGGCTACAAGATTATCATCTTTATCACGTTGTGTCCCTATATGTCCCTGGATTACAATATGACGGCGGGCTTCCGTCAGTTTGTTCAGGGGCACAAAATCATCTGCCCTGAAATTTTTGCCAAACAGACAGCCGTCTGCGTATTTATTCCCATATAAGGCATTATAAGCCTGCATATAGGTTTCATCTTCTTCGATGCCGGAACCCGGTTCACAATCTGCGTCCGGGGGTATTTCTTCAGGAGGAACATACTGATTAAAAACAGGATTTGTTTCAGGCATTTCTGAATCATGTCGCGATACTTCCGATGCAACTCCGGATATCGAAACAGCATCATACGCTAATTGTTTCCATGTCAGTTCTTTCAGGCTAAAAGAATTCTTGATATGTTCTGAAAGTATATTCAATAATCCGGGATTTGGCTGCGCAGGATAAGAATACTCCATCTCCCAGCAGTTTTCAGCTTCATCGATCCATATTTTATTGATATTGATTCGTTCCAAATCAACAGTTAAATCCTTATGCAAAGAAAAAGAGCGGAAAAAAGAACGTATTTTTTCCGCATCAGGCTCTAAGTAATAAGAGGGTTTCATATGTGTTCCTCATAAAAAATTATCCAATATTCTCAATCGATTTGATTCCTTCGATTTGCTGCAGTCCGTCCATCATGAGCGCTAAGTCGGTTTCCTTACTGAATTTAAGATATAATTCCAATACAACTTTATCACTTAATGTACTGTTCTGAACATTGATAGTTTTTACTTTAATATCGTTTTGAGCTAAAAACGTTGCTACACGCGCAACAATCCCAGGGATATTTGCTGTTACAACACGGATATATTTTTTATCGGATTTGCTGTTGACTACAGCAAACCGTTTTTCAACGCTGTGAAAGGCGGTTAGTGTGATAAACGTAATAAGCGTGGCTGCCGCGCCTATTGAATACATGCCGGCTCCTGTAGCCAGACCTATGGCGGAAATCATCCAGAGACTGGCGGCCGTAGTAAGCCCGCGCACGGTGATACCCTCGTGCAGAATCGTACCGGCGCCAAGAAAACCGATGCCGCTAACCACCTGTGCGGCAATCCGGGCTGAATCCCGGTTTTTGGGATATTCAAAAGGCACCTTATCAAAGCCCTCAAAACCATACATGGACACCAGCATAATAAGTGCAGAGCCCGCACATACCAGAATATGTGTACGAAATCCTGCCGGGCGGTCACCGCTGCCGCGTTCCATACCTACGATAC
>JAFSPK010000034.1:0-10060 GCA_017443005.1 Acidaminococcaceae bacterium | reverse complement strand
AGATGAGATCTCTCATGACACAAGTCAGTAAGACGCCTTGTAGAAGACAAGGTTGATAGGCCGGGAGTGTAAGTGCAGTAATGTATTGAGCGGACCGGTACTAATCCGTCGAGGGCTTGATTTAAGAATGCGAGTGAGGACGCGTAAGAAAGTGAGTAGTTTCTTCTGTAAAGTTTTGAAGGTCTGGGAAGACCTGAAGGAAGAATGAGGATTTTCAGGGGTTATGCAAGGAAGGCAAGGCGAGCGACGGGAGATGATACTGGCGTATATCGACCGGGCGAGCCGCAGGCTAACGAAGCAGAAACCTGAAAATACCATTCAGAAATCCGGTGACGATGGCTGAGAGGATCCACCTGTTCCCATCCCGAACACAGCAGTTAAGCTCTCACGCGTCGAAAGTACTGGGCTGGAAGCGGCCTGGGAGGATAGATTGTTGCCGGTCAGAGACAAAGCCCCCGTACTACACGTGCGGGGGCTTTTACTATGCGAGAATAAATTCTTTATAAAAATAAGAAGATTAGTCTTTTGTTATATCTTTATTCTGCATTTTTTGGTATAATAGGTACAGTGGGAAAATCTGTGCGTAAGGGGTGATTATATGCAGAGAACGGAATGCCTGGCTATGATTTTGGCAGGCGGTAAGGGAAGCCGTTTAGGAGTTTTGACAAAAAATGTGGCAAAACCGGCGGTATTGTTTGGAGGTAAATACCGGATCATTGACTTCACATTAAGTAATTGCCGTAATTCCGGGATAAGTACAGTTGGCATCTTAACCCAGTACCAGCCGCTGGAACTGAACTGGTACATCGGCAACGGCAGCAGCTGGGACCTGGATTCCGAACGCGGAGGGGCTTTTATCCTGCCCCCGTATATGAATGACAAGGATTCCTCCAACTGGTATCAGGGTACGGCAGACGCTATTTTTCAGAATCTGAATTTTATGGATATGATTGATCCGGAGTATGTTCTGGTCTTATCAGGCGACCATATTTATTCCATGGATTACGCAAAAATGCTGGCGTTCCATAAAAAACACAAAGCGAAAGCTACGGTCAGCACAATTCAGGTACCGTTATCGGAAGCTTCCCGGTTTGGCATCATGAATACAGATCCAAACCTGCGGATCAGAGAATTTGAGGAAAAACCGAAAAATCCGAAAAGTACGCTGGCTTCCATGGGAATTTATATTTTTAACAAGGAAGTGTTGAAAGAGTACCTGATTGCAGACGCAAAACGAAAAGACTCAGACCACGATTTCGGGAAAAATGTAATTCCGGCCATGCTGAATGACAAGCTGCCGGTTTACGCATATCCTTTTGAAGGCTACTGGAAAGATGTGGGAACCTTTGAAAGCTTGTGGCAGGCCAATATGGATCTGCTGGCAGACGAACCGCTTTTGAGCCTGAATGATCCGAACTGGCGGATCTATGCAGGCAACCATTCTTTCCCGCCTCATTATGTGGGACCGAAAGGACAGTTGCACAGTTCGCTGGTGGGCGAAGGCGCGGCTATTTCCGGCAAGGTTTCTCATTCGGTAATTTTCTATAATGTGGTAGTTGAAGAAGGAGCCCAGGTTACGAATTCCGTTATCCTGCCGGGAACCGTAGTAGAGAAAGACGCGGTAATCGACAGAGCCATTATCGGAGAACGCTGCCGTATCTGTGCCGGTGTACAGATTCAGGGGACCAATTCCGAGGTGGCTGTATATGGGAATGATGAAACCATAAAAGCGGAAAGAAAAGGAAAGGGGGCAAAATAACATGTCAGATATTTTAGGATTGATTAATTTGCAGTGCCCCAATACGATGAAAGAATTAAACGCAAAGCGACCATTGGCCTCTGAACCCTTTGGCGCTAAATTCCGGCTGATGGATTTTGTGCTGAGTAATATGGTCAATGCCGGAATTGATACGGTGGGCCTGATTCTGCCTTTCCATTCCCGTTCCGTGCTGGATCACGTACGTTCCGCAAAGGAATGGGATCTGGCCCGCAAACAGCACGGCCTGTATTATTTGCCCATGGACGAGGAAGAAGAGCTTCTGCATCCGAAGGAAGGCGATATTTACAGCTATTACAAGAACCTGCGTTACGTAGAAGCCGGGCAGCGAAAGTATCTGCTGCTTTCCGGTTGCGATGTGGTAGCTAATATTGACTATGAAGAAGTATTGCATTTCCATCGTAAACATAACGCAAACATTACTCTTGTATATAAAAAGCAGGATGCAGATTGTCCGGGAGAAGGTTATGTTTTGAAAACCAAGGCCAACGGACATGTTACCGGTATGAAAAAAGCCGAAAACGTCAAAAAAGATGAGAATCTGTTTTTAGGCGGCGTATTGATTGACTGTGAATTGTTCCTCCGGATGATCCGCCGGGCTAATTTCGGCGGCAAATGGAAATTCTTTAATGAAGTGCTGGCCGACAATGTGGAAAATCTGCGTATTTTCGGTTTTTCTGTGAAAGGCTATGCCAAACGGATCAATTCCATTGACAGCTATTTCCAATCCAGCATGGACATGCTGAAACTGGAGAACTGGCGGGAAATTTTCCATCAGGATAACCGTATTTATACAAAGATAAAAGATGAAGCGCCGGCAAAATACATGGAAGAAGCCCGCGTTACTGATTCCCTGGTGGCTAACGGCTGCATCATTGAAGGAACGGTGGAAAACAGTATCCTCTTCCGCAAAGTGCGGGTAGGCCGTAATGCCGTGATCCGCAACAGCATCATTATGCAGAACACCAATGTGGGAGAAGACGCAGTCCTTGATTATGTCATCTGCGACAAGGACAGGGAAATTCAGCCGGAAGCGGTATTAGAAGGAACAGAAAAGGAACCATTGTGTATTATTAAACACGAGGTACGGTAAATATCAGATTATGCGAACCTGGAAAACCAAAAAAGAATTTAAGAAGTTATTTATTGAAAAGGCAGAAGTTTTATTTGAAAAAAACGTAAAAGAGTTATCCCACAGGGAAGTGTACCAGATTATTGCCACCATGATCAAAGACCTGGTGAGCGACGATTGGATTCAGACGGAAAAGATTTATAATCACAAACGAGTCCGTCAGGTTTACTATTTTTCCATTGAGTTTTTATTGGGCCGTTTGCTGAATACAAATCTGCTGAATTGCGATATGGAGGAATTATGCCGCAGCGCGTTGCAGGATTTTGGCTTTGATCTGGAAGACATATTTCCGGAAGAGCCGGATCCCGGCCTGGGTAACGGCGGGTTAGGCCGTCTGGCTGCCTGTTATATTGATTCCATGGCGGCCCTGCAGTTACCGGGACACGGATGCAGCATCCGGTATCAGTACGGACTGTTCGATCAGCGCATCATTGACGGACAGCAGGTAGAACTGCCGGATGCCTGGCTGCGAAACGGCTTTCCCTGGGAAATCAAAAAATCAGATAAGGCAGTAGACGTTCGTTTTGGCGGTCATGCTTACATGCGCCCCGGAAAAGGGGGAGCGCTGGTCTGCGTTCACGAACAGTATAATACGGTGCGGGCTGTACCGTATGATGTTCCGGTGCTGGGATATCAGAATCGTACAGTGAATACGTTACGCCTCTGGAAAGCAGAGTACACGCGGGAAAATATGTACGGCCAGCTTCGTTACGGTGATTACCGAAAGGCCCTGCAGTATAAGGATCAGGCCCAGCAGATTTCCCGTTTCCTGTATCCTAATGATTCAACGTATGAAGGCCGAAAACTGCGGCTGATGCAGGAGTATTTCTTTGTTTCCGCAGGCCTCCAGAGTATTATGCGCCATTATAAAAAGCATTATGGTTCCCCGAAATTATTTGACCGGTACATTGCACTGCATATCAACGATACTCACCCGGCCCTGATTATCCCGGAACTGATGCGTATCTTAATGGATGAAGAAGGCCTGAGCTGGGAAGATTCCTGGCGTATTACTACGAATTCCGTAGCCTATACCAACCACACCATTCTGCCGGAGGCGTTGGAGCGCTGGTCCATACCCATGTTCCAGGAACTGCTGCCCCGTATTTTCCTGATTGTAGATGAAATCAACAGACGCTGGTTGGAAGCCGTGCAGCAGCGGTTCCCCGGTCAGGAGGACAAAGCCCGGGAGGTAGCGATCCTCTGGAACAATCAGGTGCATATGGCCAGTCTGGCCGTAGTGGGAAGCCATAGCGTAAACGGTGTGGCCAAACTGCATTCTGAAATTTTGAAGATTAACACATTAAAACCGTTTTATACATGGTTCCCGGAACGGTTCAACAACAAGACCAACGGTGTTACCCATCGCCGCTGGCTGATTGAATCGAATCCCCAGTTAACGGAACTTATCTGTGATACCATTGGGAAAGACTGGGTTCACGCTCCGGAAAAACTGCTGGCGCTGGAGCCCTTCGGTAATGATGCGGCATTCCGGGAGCGGCTGGCTGAAGTAAAGCAGAAACGTAAAGAAATTCTGGCAGAGTATCTGCATAAGGAAAGAAATATTACGTTAAATCCTCACTCCATCTTCGATATCCAGATTAAGCGGATGCACATGTATAAACGGCAGCTTTTGAATATCCTGCATGTATATCATCTGTACCGGCAACTTGTGGAGAATCCCGGTATGGACATCATTCCCCGGACCTTTATTTTCGGAGGCAAGGCGGCGGCCAGTTACGGGGAAGCAAAGATTACCATCCAGCTGATCAACACCGTGGCCCGGCTCATTGATCAGGATTACCGGGCGGCCAGAAAACTGAAAGTGGTGTTTTTGGAGAACTATAATGTGTCCCTGGGACAGAAGCTGTTCCCCGCTGCCGATGTCAGCGAACAGATTTCCACCGCCAGCAAGGAAGCCTCCGGTACCGGCAATATGAAATTTATGTTCAATGGAGCCATTACCCTGGGCACTATGGACGGAGCCAACGTGGAGATCCATCAGGAAGTCGGGGACGAGCACAGCGTGATTTTCGGTCTCCGTGCGGACGAAGTGCAGCGGTATTATCAGGAAGGCGGCTATTCCTCCTGGGATATTTATAACAGTGACGCAGATGTCCGCCGGGCGTTGGAAGTATTGGAAGAAAATCCCATGTTCGGACAACTGCGGGAAGCGTTGCTGGACCGCAATGATGAATTCTTTGTATTGAAAGATTTTAAATCCTATTGCGCTGCCCAGCAGGAAATTGAACGGCGTTACCGGGATACAGAAGGCTGGTTCCGTTCCAGCACCGTAAACATCGCTCAGGCAGGACATTTTTCCAGTGACCGGTCCATTCAGGAATACGCTGATGAAATCTGGAATCTGGATGCAGTTAAAATTTAAGGGACACTGATTTTAAAAGGATACCGGTTACCCGGGACAACGCGTCAGCCGGGAGAACCGGAATGCTGGCGGACTGATGCCCGGAGCACTCATTAAATCCGTGTTTCCTTAGAAAAATTTTAGAAGTAACGAGGAAGTATTATGCGAATCAGTGCGATTGATGCGTACAGTACCTATCTGTTCCATCAGGGGACCAATTACAGCAGTTACCGTCTGTTTGGCGCCCATTTAACCAGCTGGAAACAAAAATCCAGCGTCCGCTTCTGCGTCTGGGCGCCCCATGCCCGGGCAGTCAGCGTGGTGGGGGACTTTAACGGCTGGGATGCCAAGGCGACGCCTATGGAACGAGCCAAACAGGGCATCGGCCTTTGGGTCGCCTATGTTCCGGAATTGAAAGAAGGGTCGACCTACAAATATGCGATTGAAACCGCATCAGGAGAGGTTATTTTAAAAAGCGACCCCTACGGGTTTGCCGCGGAACTACGCCCGAATACCGCTTCCATCGTGAAGAACCTGCACTATCAGTGGCATGATAAGAGCTGGCAGAAAAGCCGGAAGGACTATGATTCCTATCATAATCCCATGCTGATCTATGAAGTGCATCTGGGTTCCTGGAAGCGGGACGCTTCGGGCAAGGTGATGACCTACCGCGACATAGCGGAGCCACTGGCGCAGTACGTGAAAGAGATGCACTATACCCATGTGGAACTGATGCCTTTGTGCGAATATCCTTTTGACGGCTCCTGGGGTTATCAGGCGACCGGGTATTTTGCCGCTACCAGCCGCTACGGCTCGCCGGAAGATTTCATGTATCTGGTAGATACGCTGCACAAAAATAAAATCGGCGTGATTTTAGACTGGGTACCGGGGCACTTCTGCAAGGATGCCCACGGTCTGCGGCATTTTGACGGAGAACCTTTATATGAGTCCGGGAATCCCATGCTGGCGGAGAACAAAGACTGGGATACCATGAACTTTGATTACGGTCGGCCGGAAGTGCAGAGCTTCCTGATTTCCAGTGCCTGCTTCTGGCTGGAACAGTTCCACCTGGACGGGCTGCGGATCGATGCGGTAGCCAACATGCTGTACCTGGATTACGGGAAAAAACAGGGAGAGTGGCAGGCTAACAAATACGGCGGCCGGGAAAACCTGGAAGCGGTAGACTTCCTGCGCAAACTCAATACAGCTGTATTTAAAAATATTCCTCACGCATTGATGATTGCGGAAGAGTCCACGTCCTGGCCCATGGTCTCCGGACCGGCGGACAAGGGCGGGCTGGGTTTCAACTATAAATGGAACATGGGCTGGATGAACGATATGCTCCGGTATATGGCGATGGACCCCCTGTTCCGGAAAGGTTCCCAGAACCTGATTACCTTTTCGCTGTACTATGCCTTTGCGGAGAATTTCATCCTGCCCTTAAGCCACGATGAAGTAGTGCACGGCAAACATTCCCTGCTGGACAAGATGCCGGGGGATTACTGGAAAAAATTTGCCGGCCTGCGGGCGTTTTACGGTTACTGGATGAGCCATCCCGGGAAAAAGCTGCTGTTTATGGGCGGTGAGTTTGGTCAGTTTATTGAATGGAAATTCGATGACAGCCTGGACTGGCACCTGCTGGATTACCCGTCCCATCAGGAGATGCAGCGATATGTGAAAGCGCTTAACCTGTTTTACAATCAACACCCGGAATTCTGGCAGATTGATTATAACTGGCAGGGCTTTAACTGGATCAGCTGCGATGACAACGACAACAGCGTCATCAGTTTTTACCGGAAAGGCGTAAAGCCGGAAGATCAGACCATTGTGGTTTGTAATTTTACTCCGGAGGTCCGGAGGGGTTACCGGATCGGCGTGGAAGAACCCGGGACCTATACGGTGATTTTTAACAGTGACGATACGGAATTCGGCGGTTCCGGTGAAGGCAATAAAAAACCGGTACTGAGCGATCCTGTAGCCTGTCACGGCAAGGAGCAATCGATTACCCTGACACTGCCGCCGTTGGCAGTGCTTTATATAAAATATGAAAAACCCAAAAAGAGAAAAACTACCAAAAGGAAAGCAAAAGGAAACGTTAAAGTAAACAGTAAAGAAAGTACTGATAAAGTGGGTTCTGGCAAAAAATCCGTGAGAAAACTGTCGAACAAATGAATCAGTATTTTCCGGACTCCTTTTAGATCCTTTTTACAGAAAGGCGGATGAAAAAATGAAAGTATTATTTGTTGCATCGGAGGCGGCTCCGTTTATCAAGACCGGCGGGTTGGCCGACGTGATGGGAGCCCTGCCCAAAGCGCTGCAGGCCCTGGGAGTGGAACCGGCGCTGGTAATCCCTAACTATGAAGGCGTCGGCGAAGCATATAAAAACGCAATGGAAACCGTGTATGAGGGATCGATGGACCTTTCCTGGCGCAACCAGTATCTGGGTGTGAAGAAACTGGTACAGGACGGCATCCCTGTGTATTTCATAGACAATGAATACTATTTCAAGAGAGATAAACTGTACGGTTATGACGACGACGCGGAACGTTTTGCCTATTTTTCCAAAGCGGCTCTGGCCATGCTGCATTACATCGATTTCAAACCGGACGTGATCCATACCAACGACTGGCATACCGGCCTGCTGGGCGCCTATCTGAAAGAAGATTTCATGCAGGATCCCTACTTTCAGGGGATGAAAAACGTTTATACGATTCACAACCTGAAATATCAGGGCGTATTCGGCCGGAATATTGTGGAAGACGTGCTGGGGCTGCCCCTGCGTCTGTTGTATATCGGCAACATTGAAAACGCCGGTGATGTGAACTTTATGAAAGCCGGCATGTGTTATGCAGACTTTATTACCACGGTGAGTCCCTCTTATGCGGAAGAAATTACCTATCCGTATTTCGGCGAAGGGCTGGAAGACTATGTGGCGCTGTGCGCCGGCAAGATCAGCGGGATTTTAAACGGGCTGGATGAACAGGAATATAATCCGGAAACGGATCCGTATATCCCTGTCCGCTTTGACGCGTCCAATGTGCTGTTGAAAAAGCCCCTGGCCAAGGAAGCCCTCCAGCGTGAACTGGGCCTGACGGTAAACCGGGAGATTCCGGTACTGGGCATGATCACCCGTCTGGTGGAAGCCAAAGGGCTGGACCTGGTGATGCATATCATGGATGAACTGATGGAAGAACAGGTACAGCTGGTCGTGGTGGGTACCGGCGACGAAGAGTATGCCGACGCGCTGCGCGAACTGGCATGGCGGCATCCGGGCAGCGTTTCCGTCAACATTCTGTTTAATGAAGGACTGGCCCGCCGGGTGTACGCAGGGTCCGACATGTTTATCATGCCCTCCCGGTATGAAGCCTGCGGCCTCAGCCAGATGATCGCCATGCGCTACGGCACGGTTCCGGTAGTACGGGAAACCGGCGGCCTGAAAGATTCCGTAATTAATTTCGATAAATACAGCACACCGGAAGGAAACGGTTTCAGTTTTGCCAATTTCAATGCGCATGAGCTGTTGTTTACCATTAAACGGGGCCTGACCTGTTATGCGGCAAAACCGCTTTGGGAAAAAATCGTATATAATGCGATGCACAGCGACAACAGCTGGAACCGGTCCGCGCAGGCTTATGCGGACCTGTACGCGCACATCGCAGGGGACAGCATAACGGTTGAACCTGTTTCTGAAGACCAGGTCGCGGAAGCAGCGGAAGAAATCCTGCAGGCTGTAAAAGGCGAAGAACCTGCAGAAGAAACGGGAAATACCGTTGCAGCGGCGGCAGAAACCGCGGAAGCGGAAAAAGCGGTTCAAGCCGCTAACGAAGAAGTTCTTGCAGAAACTGCGCCGGAAGCAGAACAGGTACCGGCACCAGAAACAAAAGCTGAAGCAGAGAAAGCGCCCGAAAAAACGGAAGACCCCGAAGCGGCAGCTGAACCTGTAAAGAAAAAAACCGCGGCAAAGAGAACAACCAAAAAAGCAGCGGACAAAACAACAGAAACTAAAAAGACGGCAGCGAAAAAAACCACTGCTAAAAAGGCAACGACGAAAAAAAGCGCCGCTGCTACAGAAGAAGGAGCGGCAGTGAAAAAAACGACCGCAAGAAAAACAACGGCCAAAAAGAAAGCCGATACAACAGCAGACGTAACGACGGAAGCTGCTGAAGCGGCCGCGCCGAAAAAACGGGGACGGAAACCCGGAACAAAAAATACAAAGAAAGACGCTGAGTAACATAGTATAGGGAAAGCAGAGACATTTTCCTGTCTGCCGCAAAATCCGGCGGCAGGCGTCAAAACCTGTTTGATCAGTGTTTACTTATTAAGCGAAAGTGATTTCTGAAAAGCGGGAACACTTTCGCTTTTTCTGTAAGCGGGAGAAAGACAAATGCCCGGAAATCTCCGGGGGAAAGGAAGTACGCCAGTGATCTTGCTGTTGGACGTGGCTCAATCTATGCAGCCTGAAACGCAGAATATGCAGCCCGTGATCGTTCACGATTCAAGAAACACAACCTATCGTTATCCTTTTGGGGCCGTGGAAGCCGGTTCCGTTGTCACATTGCGCTGCGATGTGGAAGGGGACGGAACGGAACAGGTGGCCCTGCGGTTGTGGCAGGAGGGCGCCGGGGAAACGCTGTATGCAATGCAGGCCGAAACCTGGAAACGGAAGCAGGAGATACCAAAGTCAGAGGAACCGGAATCTGTAGAGGAAGCCATGCCTGTATCAGATGGTACGCTTACGGCAGATGCTACAGATATTGATAAGTCAGGTAAAACTCCGGCAGAACTT
>JAFSPK010000033.1:0-78723 GCA_017443005.1 Acidaminococcaceae bacterium | reverse complement strand
TGTCAGGGAACTGAAGGAAGCGGAAGCGTTTTGCCGGAAGGAAGGCATCCGCCATATCATTGTTGACAGCGAAGAACTGGATATCGAAGGGTTTCGCCATAATCCCAGGAATCGCTGTTATCTGTGCAAGCATGAGCTGTTTACAAAGATCATCGCCATCGCTCAGGAAAATCATCTTGCCTACGTAGCCGAGGGTTCCAATATGGACGATAACGGAGATTACCGCCCCGGGTTAAAGGCAGTGGCAGAGCTTCATGTGGTCAGCCCGCTGCGGTATGTTGGGCTATACAAAGAAGAAATCCGGCAGCTTTCCAAAGAGCTGGGGCTGACGACCTGGAACAAGCAGTCTTTCGCCTGCCTGTCCAGCCGCTTTGTCTACGGAGAAGAAATTTCCCGTGAAAAGCTGTCCATGGTCGATAAAGCCGAACAGTTTTTACTGGATATGGGCTTTACCCAGCTGCGTGTACGGATTCACGGGACCATAGCCCGGATCGAGGTCGGACAGGATGAAATCCTTCGGCTGGCTGCGCCTGAAATACGCCGACAGGTTTCCGAAGCCCTGCACGGGCTTGGATTTTCCTATGTAACCCTTGATATGGACGGGTATCAGACCGGCAGCATGAACCGGACACTGAAGAAATAGAAAATGGAAACAATAAACTCCTCCGCAATTGCGGAGGAGTTTATTGTTTCATTCAAACCGAATAAGGTTTTTACCTCTTTTTTAAAGAAAAAAACTGTACCGCACCGGTCCTTTGGCCGCTTAAACGGTACAGTTTCTTATTACATAATTTGGAGGCGGCGCCTGGATTTGAACACAGGGAATGATAGTCTTGCGGACTAGTGCCTTAAACACTTGGCTACGCCGCCTTAATACATGTAAGATAAAGGGTTTTGCCGTTATCTTACAGCTGTTGCTAACATCGCTTCCAACGTCAGTTTTCGTTTTTCTCTTCTTACAGAAGCAAAAATCATTCTATCATTTACGCCTACCTTTTATTCCGTAAACAACGGGGTGGAATAATACCGGTCACCGCTGTCCGGAAGCAAGGCTACAATGACCTTGCCTTTGTTCTCCGGGCGTTTTGCCAGTTCAATAGCCCCATGCAGCGCCGCGCCGGAGGAAATACCCACGGAGATGCCTTCTTTTTTCGCCAGCAGTTTGGCAGTTGCAAAGGCGTCCGCGCTTTCCGCTTTAAATACTTCGTCATAAAGTTTGGTGTTCAGTACGTCGGGCACAAATCCGGCGCCGATGCCCTGGATCTTATGCGCGCCTGCCCTGCCTTCGGATAATACGGGGGAATCGGCCGGTTCCAGCGCCACGACTTTCACATTGGGGTTCTGTTCTTTCAGATACTCGCCGGTTCCCGTTACGGTGCCGCCGGTACCTACGCCCGCGATAAAGATGTCCACTTTTCCGTCGGTATCGTTCCAGATTTCCGGGCCGGTCGTGGTTTTATGAATCGCCGGGTTGGCCGGATTTACAAACTGGCCGGGAATGAAGCTGTTGGGGATTTCCTTCGCCAGCTCGTCTGCTTTGGCGATAGCACCCTTCATGCCCTTCGCGCCTTCCGTCAGCACGATTTCCGCACCGTAGGCTTTCAGGATATTGCGGCGTTCCACACTCATGGTCTCCGGCATGGTGAGGATGATACGGTACCCTTTGGCCGCCGCGATAGCAGCCAGACCGATGCCGGTGTTACCGGAGGTGGGTTCGATGATGACCGCGCCCGGTTTCAGCTGTCCTTTCGCTTCCGCGTCTTCGATCATCGCCTTGGCAATGCGGTCCTTCACGCTGCCTGCCGGGTTAAAATATTCCAGCTTCACCAGTATCGTAGCTTCCAGACCTAACTCTTTTTCAATATTGACAACCTCTACCAGCGGTGTGTTGCCGATTAATCCCAGGGTTCCTTTGTAAATCTTAGCCATAACGTTTCCCTTCTTTACATTATAAATTCAGAAGTGTAACTGAAAAAGCACAAATGTAAAAGACAGTGCTCCCATTGCTTCCTGGTCATAGTTATAACACTTATTTCATACTATGTCAATAGGAATTTAGGAAATTTATAATGATTTAAGCAACGCCTGCCGCAGCGCGGCAATGCCTTTGATATCCTCCGGCGTTGTCCGGCAGCAGCCGCCGATCAGACGTGCTCCTGCTTCATACCAGCTTTTCACACAAGCCGAAAAGGGCTGCGACTCACCCTTCCAGTCTTTATCCACCGCGTCGTAAGTTTCTCCCAAATTAGGATATACTGCCACCGGCTTTTCCGTGTGGGCTCGAATCTCCCGGATCAGATCTGCCACAAACTCGGGCGCCGTACAGTTCACGCCGATGGCCGCTACCTGGGGTTCCCGGTCCAGAAAACGGGCGCAGTCGGCTATTTTGTCACCTCCGCAGGTATAACGGGCATCTTTACAGGTAAAGGTTATCCAGGCCTGCGCCTCGGGATGCTTTTTCAGGTCGTCCAGAATTGCTTCCGCCTCCCGGAACAGGGGCAGGGTCTCGCAGGCCAGAATATCGGGTTTTGCTTCCAGGAGCAGTGCCAGCCGTTCCACATGAAAGTCTGCCAGTTCATGACGATCCGCTGAATAGGCCCCCGTGTACTCGGAGCCGTCGGCCAGATACGCGCCGTAAGGGCCTACCGACGCCGCGGCCAGCGGGTATGGGCGCCTTTCATTCAGGGCCGAAGTGCTGCTGTTACGCTTCCGGTTTGCCCAGAATTCTTCTCGCGCTTCCTGCACCAGACGTACGGAAAGCCGGATCAGTTCCGCAGCCTGGCTGCGGGTAAAACCTTTAGCCTCAAATCCTTCCACCGTCGCCTGGTAACTGGCGCTGGTGCAAACATCTGCCCCTGCTTCAAAATAGTCCCGGTGCACGGCCTTCACAAGCTCCGGTTTCTCAAACAGCGCCTTCGCCGCCCAGAGATCATCCCTGGTGTCAAAGCCGCGCCGGGCAATCTCAGTGCCAAAAGCGCCGTCCAGCACAACCAACGGAAATTCACGTAAGATACTCGTTATGGAAGCCATCGGATCCTCCTCATTCAGCCAGCAGTTCTTTCGAAGGCTCTTTGCCAAACCACTTCTGATACAGTTTTGTAAACTCACCATTCTTTTTGATCTTTTGCAGACCGCTGTTAATTTTCCCTAACAGCTCCTTGTTTCCCTTTTTCACAGCGATGCCCAGATCTTCCCGGGTCAGGGCCAGTTCCACGGTTTTAACATCGTTCTTCCCCGATGTGTTGACATAATACTCATTGGTGGGAATATCGTTAATGACTGCGTCCACGCCGCTGTTCTTCAATTCCAGAAACGCTTCGTTCAGCTGATTGAAAACTTTCAGTTTCGCGCCGGGAATCTTACGAGCTGCTTCTTCCCCGGTAGAACCGATGGATACACCCAGCCGCTTCCCTTCCAGATCTTTTTCGGTCTTAATGGAATTGTTATCCTTCTTTACTACCACGCCCAGGCCGGCGATGTAATACCGTTTGGAAAAGTCTACGCTTTTGGCCCTGTCTTCATTAATGGTAATGTCGTTGATGGCCACGTCAATATTGCCTGCCTGCAGAGCGGGAATCAGCCCGTCAAAGGGGATATTGTGAATCGTCACGTTAAAACCTTCCGCCGCGCCGATCGCTTTGATTACATCCACATCAAAGCCCACATAGTCTTTCGATGTTACATCCTGGGAACCAAACGGCGGATACGCCGCGTCCATTCCCACTTTCAACGTCTGCGCGGCCTTCGGTTTTTCCGCAGGCTTCTGTTCCTGTTTCTTTTCCCCACCGCAGCCTGCCAGCAGGAGCAACGCAACGCTTAACAGTATCGCTATTGTAAGTTTTGCAATTTTCATAAACGCTTACCTCTTTCCATTTTTCATTTACAGAAACGGAGAAACCCCGTGGCAGCGCCACGTGATTACCGTGACGCTGCGCAGGGTAATTTTGCAATCAAATTCCGGTATTATTATATCGTTTTTATTTTATCGCCGCAAACCCGTTTTCCAGATCCGCAATGATGTCGTCAATGTGCTCCGTGCCGATGGAAAGTCGGATAGTGCTGGGCGAAATGCCCTGGTCTTTCAGTTCTGCTTCTGTCAGCTGGGAGTGGGTGGTAGAAGCCGGATGGATCACCAGGCTCTTTACATCGGCCACGTTTGCCAGCAGGGAGAATATTTTCAGGCTGTCAATAAACTTCCATGCTGCTTCCTGCCCGCCTTTGATTTCAAAGGTGAAGATGGAGGCGCCGCCGTTGGGGAAGTATTTCTCATACAACGCATGATCCGGATGTCCGGGTAAAGACGGATGGCTTACGCTTTCTACCAGCGGATGGGCACTCAGGTATTCCACCACCTTCTTCGTATTTTCCGCATGGCGTTCCAGCCGCAGCGATAACGTTTCTACTCCCTGAAGCAGCAGGAAGGCGTTGAAAGGAGAGATGCAGGCGCCGGTGTCCCGCAACAGGATAGCACGGATGTAGGTTACGAAAGCAGCAGGACCCACAGCGTCATAGAAAGATACGCCATGATAACTGGGGTTCGGGTCTGCGATATTGGGGAACTTACCGCTCTTCTTCCAGTCGAACTTCCCGCCGTCCACAATGATGCCGCCCAGAGTGGTACCGTGTCCGCCGATAAATTTTGTAGCGGAATGGATCACTACATCTGCGCCGTGTTCGATGGGACGGATCAGATACGGGGTGCCGAAGGTATTGTCGATGACCAGGGGCAGGCCGTGCTTATGGGCAATTTCTGCAACAGCATCGATATCGGGAATATCGCTGTTGGGATTGCCCAGGGTTTCCAGGTAAATCGCCCGGGTGTTTTCCTGAATGGCGTTTTCCACTTCACTCAGGTTATGGGCATCTACAAAAGTCGTGTTGATGCCAAAAGCAGGCAGCGTGTGTTCCAACAGATTGAAACTGCCGCCGTAGATGGTCTTCTGGGCCACGATATGCCCGCCGTCAGCCGCCAGTGCCTGCACAGCGTAGGTCACCGCCGCTGCGCCGGAGGCAAGGGCCAGCGCAGCGCTGCCTCCTTCCAGTGCAGCCAGCCGTTTTTCCAGCACATCCTGGGTGGAATTGGTCAGCCGTCCGTAAATGTTGCCGGCATCTTTCAAACCGAACCGGTCCGCTGCGTGCTGGCTGTTGTGGAACACATAGGAAGTGGTCTGGTAAATAGGCACCGCTCTGGAATCCGTCGCCGGGTCTGCCTGTTCCTGTCCAACGTGTAACTGCAATGTTTCAAATTTATAGTTTGTCATGATCTTCTCTCCTTTTTTATGATTTTTATATTTTCCTGCAATGGAATTGCAGGTTATAACCAGCTATGATTTATCTCTCATCGGAACTGCTTCATGAATCTTGCTGAATTCCAAAAGGTCTTGCTTATCCTGTCTCTTATTCCCTTTTCTTCAGCGTTTGCAGATCATAGGGTGTTTCCTGATATACCATGTTCAGCCAGTTGTTGTAAAACAGATGGGCGTAGCTGCACCACTTGAAGACAGGCTGCTCCGTACTGTCATTGTCCGGATAATAGTATTCCGGCAGATCCGGGTCCATGCCCTTCTTCTTGTCCCGTATGTATTCCGTAGCCAAAGTATCCCGGTCATATTCAAAATGCCCCAGGACGAAGATCCGCCTCATGTCCTCCGTACAACAGATATTAATACCCCGCTCCACAGAACGGGACAGGATCTTCAGGTCCGGTTCGGCGTCCACGGCCTGGTGATCGATATCCGTATGGCGGGACTGGGGAATGAAATACCGGTCGTCAAAACCCCGCAGCAGGGGATGATGTTTCACCGTCAGACCGTAACTGTAAATGCCGAAAAATTTCCGCGGCAGCGTGTGCTTCTGCACACTGTAAAAGTAGTACAGCACAGCCTGGGCGCTCCAGCAAAAGGATAAAACAGAGAATACATGATCCTGGGACCAGCGGATATAATCCACCAGCTCCGGCCAGTACTCCACCTCTTCAAATTCCAGACATTCCACCGGCGCCCCCGTGATGATAAAACCGTCATAATACCGGTCTTTGATGTCCGCAAATTCCAGATACGCTTTGTCCAGATAGGTATTGTCCGTGTGGGTTGTTTCCCGGGACACGGTACGGGCGAAGTCCACTTCGATCTGCAGGGGGCTGTTGCCCAGCAGCCGCAGTAATTGCAGCTCCGTGGGTTTCTTCAGGGGCATCAGGTTCAGGATCAGGATCTTCAGCGGGCGGATATCCTGGGTCACAGCCCGCTGCTCCGTAATGGCGATAATTCCTTCTTTTTGCAGGTTTTCCACTGCAGACAACTGGTTTGTAATTTTCACCGGCATATTGGTTCCTCCTTGCGGCTGTGATGTGGTTAGCCTTGTAACGCTGACAGGGGTCAGGTGTGTGTTGCCGTCCCTCGCGCTACCCCTCTGGGCAACCCTGCGCACCGGAAACAGGCCTGAAACTAAAAAATGCTTCCGCCCCAATGGGACGAAAGCACCGTGTTACCACCCATATTTACCGGATGTTCACACATCCGGCCTCCTCGGGTACGCGGGATGTATCCTGATACCGCGAGCAGCAATTGTAAAAATTACAAAACCAGCTTCTCGGGTACGCGGGACTTCTCCTTGAATACCCCAGCACGGTAACGGGTGCACCCGGACGGTCTCAATTACTTCGACCAGTCAGCTCCAAGGCCATCTTCGGCAAAGTTCCCTGCGCTTTCTTGCACCGGTATGAAAGCTCTCTGTGGCAGTTTCCTCTGCGTACTCTTCTCTTCACAGCCAAATCATAGTATTTAACTTGTGATTAAAAATAGCAGAGATGCAGGCCATTGTCAAATAAAAAATCCGCATTTTTCTAAAATTATAGTTTTGCGTTAGAAATTGTGCAAAATGTTACACAATATCATATAAATCACTATGTTTTACAGGGATTTAACAGCTGCGTTGTGGGAGAAGGCATCAGGCAATCACAAAATGCGGCGGTCATCGTGCATGCGAATGGATTGGAGTATTCTGAACAAGCTTGCGCAGACAGGATGCGCCGCACCTTCCGTCTCCATTTTTCATTCTCGTAAATTTTATCAATAAATTATATATTCTTATTGATAATAAATCTTGTAAATGATAAAATATAGGTAGGAACAGGCGGAGCAAAGGGTTTGACCGCTTATATCCTGAATTGGACACCATTACAGTCTTTTTTTATAGAACGATCCACCGTGAAGTAAGACAACAGGAGGAGGTAATCATGGAAAAGCGCAGGATCACATACGATAATGAACTGGAAATCATGATTGAAGAGTATCTGGCGAACCCGCTGGAAGCAGAGCTGGAACGCGTGATTGAAGGGCTGGAGGAAGAAGAACTGGCGGAACGCCGGGCCAAAGTGCAGTCCGTGCTGGAAGGCCGGGAAAAATTCGAAATCCCCAGCGCCCAGATACTGCACAATATCATGGAAGTGTGGCGGGCCTTCCGTCCTTCCGTGTACAAAAAGCTGAAACGCATGGAGATTATGCCCCTGGAAGCGGAACGGCTGCTGCAGGAACAGGGCCGCATCAAATCCAAGCTGCCCTATAACCGTGAGACGACGGATATGTTCACCCTGATCGGCAAAGACCAGGATCCGCTAAACGAGTATCCGGAATAACAGAATTATTGAAAACATAAGCGCGCAAGGCTTCGCAATACTGTGCGTGTTTGCTATTCCATGGATTTATGCGCCTGCGGCTTCGAAACTCGGGGCTTCGCCCCTCAGACAGTCTCGCCGCTGCGGCGCATTTCATCTCATGGAATGACACAAACGCGCACAATGTCTTGCTCAATCCTTGCACGCTTTTTGTTTTCAACAACTTGTTTTCATTACAAAAACCCCGGCTTCCTTACGGAGACCGGGGTTTCGGACTTCCCGAGGCGGCGGGAAGTCCGCTATCACACAGCAGCTAAGGCGGTAACCGCTGTGAATAAGCCTTTTTTGAGACGGATTCGCCAAAACCCGCAATTACAGGTACAATTTTTGCAAAAATTTTCAGTATAAACCGGGCATTCTGTTATCAACTGCCCCACATTACTAACCTTGTCCTTTTTCAGCTTGCTGACGACTTTTACAGCTTGTCGCTCTGCAGATGCTTGACGGCCGCCCGGTCCATATCGAAGCAGCGGATCAGTTCGGTAACCGCCTGGCTGGGGGAAATCAGTCCGTTTACCACGGAATGCTCTACCAGCGGCATACGGCCCTTGATCATCGGATCGTTAAAGAACAGGTTATGGAGATGCTCGTCGATCATGCCGCGCACCCAGGACAGAAGCTGTGATTTACGACGGTTCTGGAACACTCCGGATTCTTTCGTTTCTTTTTCAAACTTCCGCATGACAGCCCACAGTTCGGGCAAGCCGTCATGGGTCAGTGCGGAACATTTATACGCATGGGTCTTCCACCCTTCCGTAGCCGGACGGATGAATTCCACCATACGTTCATATTCGCCCTGGGTCACGGTAGCCCGCGCCAGGTTTTCTCCGTCCGCTTTGTTAACTACAATGGCGTCGGCCAATTCCATGATACCTTTTTTAATACCCTGCAGATCGTCGCCAGCGCCGGTCAGAACCACCAGCATAAAGAAATCTACCATATTACGAACGGTCGTCTCCGACTGGCCTACGCCTACGGTTTCTACCAGAATCACGTCATACCC
This sequence comes from Acidaminococcaceae bacterium, assembly GCA_017443005.1. Classification (GTDB taxonomy): domain Bacteria; phylum Bacillota; class Negativicutes; order Acidaminococcales; family Acidaminococcaceae; genus Succiniclasticum. The sequence continues at coordinate 70,048 of JAFSPK010000033.1, read as the reverse complement.
TGCCGCTTCGCAGAGCATCATGGTCTCGCGGCTCTTACGGGCCACACCGCCTAACGTTCCGCCGGAAGGCGTGGGACGGATAAAGCAGTTTGGTTCCCGGGACAGGTTCTGCATACGGGTCTTATCGCCCAGAATGGAACCGCCGGTGAGAGGACTGGTAGGGTCAACGGCCAGAACGGCCACTTTGTAGCCCATGCTGCACAGCAGCTGGCCAAAGGCCTCGATAAACGTACTCTTGCCTGCGCCGGGAACACCGGTGATACCGATGCGCAGCGCCTTGCCCGTTTTTGGCAGCAGCCCCTGCAATACACGCTGGGCCTTATCAAAATCTTTGGGAGCATTACTTTCGATCAGAGTAATCGCTTTGGATAACATCACGCGATTGCCTTCGCCTACCCCCTTTACAATCTCGTCAAGAGTGGGTTTCCTGCGCAACGGAACCCTGCGGACTGCATTGGGATCATAGACTTTTTCTTCCGAGTTGGCGTTAACTTTCGTATCGATGCCACCCATTACGGAACAGGCAAAGTTTTCATTTGCATCCTCAGGCACCCAGCTGGGATGTAAATCGGATTTTGGAATTTCAGGCATGATTATCATCTCAACTTTCTTCATATATAGTGGCGCGGCAGGCGTCACGCTGCGCTGACCGCACGCGTTCTGCGTCCCGTTCCCTATACATGAAATAAATGGGCTGTCTGCCCCCGTTACCACAACAGGGGCAGGCACGCACCATAATTTTACTTACACTTGGGAACTGTCCGTCAACAGCCGTTCAGGCTGTCTTCCTTACAATTCCGTTATTCCTGAGCCGCTTCCTCTTTCGCACGGTCTACTAACATCTGCAGCAGTTTGATGCAGCACTTCGGAATGTTGGTACCGGGCCCGAAGATGGCAGCTGCGCCATGATCGTACAGATAATCGTAATCCTGTGCGGGGATAACGCCGCCGATGGTTACCAGAATATCCTCACGGCCGCGTTTGGCAAGTTCTTCCACCAGAGCCGGCAGCAGGGTCTTGTGACCGGCAGCCAGGGAGGAGAAGCCTACCATGTGAACGTCGTTGTCCACTGCGTCCTGTGCGGTTTCTTCCGGAGTCTGGAACAGAGGCCCTACGTCAACGTCCCAGCCCATGTCAGCGAAGGAGGTCGCCAGAACTTTCTGTCCGCGGTCATGACCGTCCTGACCCATCTTAGCCAGGAAGATACGAGGCCGGCGGCCTTCCAGTTTTTCAAACTCTTTAGCCAGCGCGTTGGCTTTTTCCATGTCGTCGTTGCCGGAGAATTCGCTGCTGTATACGCCGGATACGGTGTGAATCACCGCATTGAAACGACCGGATACTTTTTCGATCGCGTCGGAGATTTCGCCCAGGGATGCACGGTCGCGGGCTGCCTGTACGGCGCATTCCAGCAGGTTGCCGTTTTCGCGGCTTTCTGCTGCTGCGGTCAGGGCTGCCAGATCGCGGGCAACCGCTTCCGGATTCCGTTCCGCACGCAGTTTTTCCAGACGTTTGATCTGAGCGTTACGAACGGCGGTGTTATCGATGGACAATACGTTCAGCGGGTCTTCCTTGGCCAGACGGTATTTGTTCAGGCCGACGATGGTTTCCTTGCCGCTGTCGATATTAGCCTGACGACGGGCCGCGCATTCTTCGATACGCATCTTCGGCAGGCCGGTGGCGATAGCTTTGGCCATACCGCCCAGGGATTCAACTTCCTGGATGTGCGCCCAGGCACGGCGGATGATCTCGTTGGTGAGGTATTCCAGATAGTAGGAGCCGCCCCACGGATCGATGATCTTGCAGACTTTGGTCTCGTCCTGGATGTACAGCTGGGTGTTACGGGCCAGACGTGCGGAGAAGTCGGTCGGCAGCGCGATGGCTTCGTCCAGTGCGTTGGTATGCAGGGACTGGGTATGGCCCAGCGCTGCGGACATAGCTTCCATACAGGTACGGGAAATGTTGTTGAACGGATCCTGTTCGGTCAGGGACCAGCCGGAAGTCTGAGAATGGGTACGCAGTGCCATGGATTTCGGATTCTGAGCGCCGAAGCTCTTCAGGATCTTCGCCCACAGTACACGGGCCGCACGCATCTTCGCAACTTCCATGAAGTAGTTCTTGCCCATATCCCAGAAGAAGGACAGACGTTTTGCGAAGGCGTCAACTTTCAGGCCGGCTTTTTCACCGGTACGGATGTATTCCATGCCGTCGGCCAGCGTGTAACCCAGTTCCAGGTCGCAGGTCGCGCCGCATTCCTGAATGTGGTAACCGGAAATGGAAATGGAGTTGAACTTCGGCATGTAGTTGGTGGTGTATTCGAAAATGTCGCCGATGATACGCATGGACATATCAGGCGGATAGATGTAGGTGTTACGAACCATGAATTCCTTCAGAATATCGTTCTGAATGGTACCGGCCATGATCTTCTTATCTACGCCCTGTTCTTCACCGGATACGATGAAGAAGGACAGGATTGGAAGTACGGCGCCGTTCATGGTCATGGATACGGACATCTGGTCCAGAGGAATACCGGAGAACAGGATGTTCATATCTAACATGGAGCAAACGGATACGCCTGCTTTACCAACGTCGCCGACTACACGGGGGTTATCCGCGTCGTAGCCGCGATGAGTCGGCAGGTCGAATGCGATGGACAGACCTTTCTGACCGGCTGCCAGGTTGCGGCGGTAGAAAGCGTTGGATTCTTCTGCAGTGGAGAAACCAGCATACTGACGAACCGTCCAGGGACGGAATACGTACATGGTGGAATACGGCCCACGCAGGAACGGAGGAATACCGCTCATGAAATCCAGATGGTTGCAGGACGCGTAAATGTCCTGAGTGTACAGAGGATCAACCGGGATACGTTCCAGGGTAGTGCCTTTCAGGGCATCCCAGTTTTCACCGGTTTTCTTCTCCAGGCCTTTCTTCCAGTCCTCATAAGAACAATGGGGATGTTCAGGAAAGGCGATCTTGGTGAAATCAGGATTCATAGCCATTATTCAATCATCCCCTTCCTCTTCTGTAAGTCTTTCAGAATGTCAAAGCAGTTAGCGGAAACGCTGATGAAATCATCCACACCTGCATCCAGGTAGGTCTGTTTCATATCTTTGGCAGGCGCGCCGGCCAGGAACAGCTTCATGGTCGGGTTAGCAGCCTTCAGCAGCGGAGCAATCGCCGGAACGTCTTCCGGATAGGTAGCGTCGGTGGAGCAGATTACTGCGCAGTCGTACGGAGTGCCTGCTTCGTCGATGCCGGCTTTCAGAGCCGCAGCAGCCTTTTCCCAGCGGGAGCCCGGCTTGCCTTCGTCATCCTGGAAGCCATTGTTCAGATGTACGTTGAATTCGCCAACCTGCAGGAAGCTGGTGGAGAAGTCAGCGCGTGCTTTATGCTGCGGAATCGGGCCCATGTTGGCCAGGAACACTTCCACGTTCTTGCCAGTCTTGGCAACAAACGCTTCGGTATCTCTGCGCAGGGCTTCGAATTTTTCCGTCCAGTGATGTTCTGCAATCGCTTCTACCGTTACGTCGCCTTCAGCCTTGCAGGCAGCTTTGGCTACCTGGCCAATCGTCGCGCCTGCGGCGAACGCTTCAATTTCCGCGTCAACCAGAGCGTCGGCAGCGGCAGCTTTCACAGCAGCCAGTTTTGCTTCTGCTTCTTTGGCGTCAATGTCAGCCACATATTTTTCTACAGCAGCCGCCAGGATCTTTTTGACCTCTTCCGTATTTTCCGGACGGGGATCCAGCGGTTCTTCCGTCATGTTCGGATACATGTTTACGCCAACCGCGCGGTCTTTGCGCAGTTCCAGATTCTTCAGGCGGCTTGCCAGTACTTCGGCGATGGCTTTCTGGATGCTGCCGTCTTTCAGCGCGCCCATGATGCCGCCGGCCGCTTCCACTTCCTGGAATTTAGCCCAGATCTTTTCGGTGATCTGTTTGGTCAGCGCTTCTACCGCCCAGGAGCCGCCGGCCGGATCGATCGGAGCCAGCATGCCGAATTCTTCCTGCAGCATGATGTGGATGTTGCGGGCAATACGACGGGAGAAGGTGTCGCCTTTGCGGATTAGTTCGTCAAAGGGTTCGTTTTCGTAAGTGTTTACGCCGCCCACTACGCTGGAGAAGGACTGGGTGCAGTTACGAAGCATGTTTACATACGGGTCGATCACGGTCTTGGTGAAGGTAGCCGGACGTCCGTGTACGAAGGAAGCGCGGTTCGCTTCTTCGGCGCCGAATTCTTTCATGATGTTGGCCCAGATCTGACGGGCTGCGCGCAGTTTTGCGATTTCCATGAAGAAGTTAGCGCCCTGGTTGAATTCAAACGCAATCGCCTGGGAGATTTCATGGATGCCCAGACCGCGTTTTAACATCTGGCGAACATATTCAACCGCTACTGCATAGGTGTAAGCAACTTCCTGAACGCTTTCCGCGCCTCCCAGGGAGAATACGGTGCTGCGAACCAGGATCGTGCGCAGGCCGGGTGCATTTTTAGCGGCCCATTTGATTACGGCAGCCATCTGGTCGTACAGCGCGTCCAGAGACTCTGCGGTCTTGCCGTTCTTCACCAGTTCGCCGATGGGATCGGCGCCGATGATGCCGTGCAGTTTTTCAATCTTCTTGCCGGCTGCTTTCAGCGCGGCAACAGTCATTGCCAGCAGGCGGGCGGAACCTTCCCCTGTATATAACATATAGGGCAGTTTTTCCAGATCCAGGCCTTCCAGCAGCGTGTGCATGTCTTCCACGGTGGTCAGGCTTACACCTTTGTCGCCGGGGGTGGCGGCGTCTTTTACGTCAACGCCTGCCAGGGTGGCATTGTCAACGCGTACATGGTAAACCGTGCTGCCTTTGGAAACTTCAAATTTCAACAGTTCATTGTTTTCCTTCGGTTCGGTCAGGTCGCAGGCCTGGGCGATACCCCAGGGTTCATGAACATACCCGTTTACCGTGCTGCCGCGCAGGAAGTCACCCATGCCCGGATAATCATCCGTAGGAAGGATGTCTTTCCATTTACGCAGGGTGTAAATGGGGTCGAAGGTAATACCTTCATAGTTTTTGGTGTACATCATCTTGTCAAAAGGCTTGCCTTTTAACAATTCGTTACAGGCCGCAACCCATTCTTCGGGTGTGGGAACTGTAAACTCATCAAACTTTACTTCCGGATAAGTTGCGTTCTGCTCGGACTTACGCAGAAGTTCTTCCAATTCCTTGTCAGTCATCGGCTTGGATTTGGACGGCTCGACGTTCGTTTGTTCAGCCATAAACAATTTACCTCCTCATTAGATTTCGGAATCATCGGTCAATCATCCGTCCATTCTGCCTGTCCAATTTTTCCCGTACCTCGTTGTCGTTGTTCGGCGCAGCTACGGCTACGACTCACTCCTCCGCCTTGTCCGGAAAAATTTGTCCTGCGCATTATGACCAGATAATTTCCCTCCAATTCCCTTGTGATTCTCCTCCCGGGAAATGCGCCCGGTCGCTGAATCTATGTAAAACCATCCGTCGCCGGATGGATGTTACCAAATGTTACCAATAAAAAAACCTGCTCGTGTGAGAGTGATTCCTGCCGCTGCCCTTTCCTTCTCTTCCTTCACCTTCAGACCCGTGGGGGTAACCCAGTGTCCGGCTGCGTTACCCCGCACGTGAATTCGGAAGGTTTGAGAATGGCAAATCATTATATGACGGTTGTCCAGGCCGTTATATAAACTAAATTAAAAAACGCCTTTTCGTAATGAAAAGACGGTTTGAAGGCAGCTGCCAGCACATAATGGCTGTGCAGTCATCTCCTCCCCGTCGCTCGCGGGTCAAGAAATGGTTTCCATACAGGCAGTTCTTCTGACTTGGGTTCATCGCTCGCTTCGCCTTCCCAAAACCGGACGTTTCAGTGACATCTGTGAAGTTCGCTCCCCCTTACAGCGGCGGGACCGCGCCGGACTTACACCGGACTTCTCTGTTGGGCCCTTTCGGGCACCTGTACAGTTTGCAATATTCGATTTTTAACACTCTTCACCGGAAACCAGAGGATTTGAGTTGAAGCCTTGCCGGTTTCCTTGTCCATTTATATAATAATAATTATCATTAAGAATGTCAAGCTATTTATTAATTTTTATTATAAGATTATTATTTTTACTTACTAATAAAAACTATTACTGTTTGCAGGGCTGTTCTTCAAAAAAAGGGCCTGCCAACTCTGGCAGGCCCTTTTTTGATGCTGTTTCTTCCGTTCCGATTTCAAATTCGCCTTCCTCTGCGTCTGTACTCGTATAAAACGCTCCTCAAATCACATCAGAATGTCGCCGACATCACAAAATCGAACCGGGTGCTGCTGACCTTCTTCGTGGTGAATTCATACTCTTTCTTCAGCGGGATCCCTAACGTCAGGCTGGCGTACAGGTTCTTATAGGACGCCGACAGGCCCAGGCCCGTGGAATAGGCCGAATAGCTGCTGGCGTTCAGGTCAAGGTCGTCCGAGACCCACCCGTAATCAAAGAAGGTAAAGACGTGGTATCGCTGCTTTTTATCCAGCGGCACCTGGTAGGTCAGCCCCACCGTTACGCCCTTATTGCCGCCGATGAAGCTTTCCTCATAGCCCCGTACGCTGTTGGCTCCTCCCAGATAGAAGCGGTCCGCCGAAGAACGGTCCTTTTTGTCCGCCAGCTGTCCGTCCAGCCGCGCGGAGAACATCTGCCCGTGCTTATACTTTTTCTGGTACAGCATGTTAAGCTGGTAGCTCACGTAGTTGGAGTTATTTTCCCAGTCGCCGGAAGCCGTGTTTTTAAAACTCGTTATGGGGAAGCTGTGTTTATGGTACAAAATGCTACTGTCCCCGTAATGGGTGAAAGAAATGTAAGGGATAAACGTGCTCCTCTTATCCTCTGTCCAGTAACTAATGCTACGCCATTTTGTCTTGGATTTCTGGTTCAGGTACTGCAGACCCACCTCGTCCCGGCGCTTCTGGTCTACCCGCAGGGGATGACGGATGGCCAGTCCTATGGAGGAAGCTTCACCTTTTATATCCAGCGGCTTGGCATCGCCCTTAATAATCTTCGTCGTGTTGCCGCTGTAGTCGAAATCCAGCCGGGTGCCCATCTTGCCCACCGGCAGGGAATATCCGATTCCGTATATATTCGTGCCCTCGCTGCGCATATAATTCAGTCGCAGACTGTCGCGCATGCCGGTCAGACTGCGGATGTTATAGAATATTCCCTGGCGGAAACGGCCCGAAGTCTCGTAGCCGTTATTGTCCAGGTATAGCGTAACGGACTGGTTCTGCTTCGGTTCATACGCCGCAATCTCGTAATCTGTGGTTCCCGGTTCTTTCCCCGCATGAACCAGAATGCGCAGCTGCACATCGTTGGTTCCGTTAAAGCGCTGCAACTGTTTGTTCAGGGCAGCCGTATTGGCCACCGTCCCCGGTTTCAGCGGCACGCGTGCAGTCACATACTTTTCCCCGGTATGCTTCAGCCCCTGCAGGGTCACCAGCCCGGTTTTGCCTTCCAGCAGCTTGATCTGCACCACGCCCCCGTGAATACGCTGAGGAGGCAGATAGGCCTTGCAGACCATATACCCTTTGTCGTTGTACAGGTTGTTGATCGCCCCGGTAATAGCATACATATCCGCCAGCGACACGGTCTTGCCGACATAAGGCTCTGTAATCTTCTGCAGTTCCGCTTCCGTCAACACTTCGGAAGGGTCTGTCTGAATTTTTGTCAGGGTAAAGGTAAGATTGGCGGCGGTTTCCTCCGGTGTTTTCAGCTTGGATTCCACCTGCGCTTTCTGCTTCTTCCGTTCTTCTTCCAGCTGCTGTTCAGTGAGCTCCCGCTCCATGTATTTCCGGGCCTGGCTCAGCTGGGCGCCGGGGTCATTGCGTTGCACAATCCATTCCTGTTCAGGCGTAACCGGAGACGGAGTTGGCGCCGTCTGTTGGGCCGCCAACGCTACGGATGATCCCGGCAGGAACGATCCCGGTATCCGGGCAGACGTAGCGCCAGAAAGACCAAGATCTACAGGAGACGTTAAAAGAAGCGTAGAGACCGTTGCAATTACAACTCGTTTCTTCACAGAAGTACCAGACATGTCATTCACCTTTCCGTATTGATTTCAGTTATATCAATACGTTCATTAATGCGTTAAGCAGCTTACAATCCCAAAACTGATAACTACATTATATGCCGCTATGATAAGCAATTTAAAAAGGACATAAACTATCATCATTATTTTAACACAAAAATCGTGTCAAAAAAACAACTTGTTCAACTTATGAATACACAATTTTCCTGCTTTTTTGACTTTTTAACAGGATTAGACCAAAAAATTCTAAAAATTCAAAAATAATTTAAAATTTCAATTTTTAATCGTGCAGTTTTCATTTTTTGTACATATTCTTTACTTTTCTGCAGACTGTTTTGCTTCAAGCAGAAAAATCCGCAGCAAAAAACGCCTGCCATTACCGGCAGGCCGTTGCGCAAAAAAGCGCCCGAACCCTGTTACAGGTACGGGCGTTAGTTCCGGAGTTTTCCAGATCTTTGCCTGCTGCCAGAATCGGATACGGTTCTGCATCTGATTTGCGTTAAGGAGACGCTGATTAAATGAGTTTGTGCGATGACCGAGGGCTTTTTGCGACTGACAAGGAAATGGCCCGAAGGCGCAGCCATAGCTGCGTTGAGGGGCATTGACGCAGTCAGTCACAAAAAGCACCGGTCAGCGTGCAGACGAATTAATCAGCGTTTCCTTAATTTTTGATTTCTTCCTGCTGCATGTCTTCCAGCACCGCCACAAGGGCCAGTTTGGCCTCTTCCAGCCGGTCCAGGTCGTAAATGATATCCCGCACCAGGAAATCTTTGGTGCTCACCGTGTTGCTGATACTGTCGATAACTTCATCCATCCGTTTCAGTACGCCATACAGAATATCCCGGCGCGTTACGTCCCGGTTCACTTCCATGATTGCTTCCACCTCTTTTCTCTCTTATTTATCAATATCTATTACTATTTACGATAATTTATAATTAATATATCACAACAAAAACCAATTTGCAATTTGTTTTTCAACAAAACCTCCATCCGGACCATGCGGGTTTTTAGTATTACACGCAACTCATTTTTCTTTTGTGACTTTTATTACGCGGTATTGTCGAACTGTATACTTTCTGATAAAATAAGTTAAGAAGAATTACAATAACTCTCACAATTAATCTATTGGTAAAGGAGCCTGTGTTATGAAAAATCTGAAGGCTGTTTGCGCCTTATCTCTCGCCGGCCTCTTGCTGTTCTCCCTCAGCGGCTGCGGCGGTGAAAAGAAAGAACCGGTTAAGGCCGGTACCCAGAAGCTCACGGTTTACTGGGGCGCGTTGGAAGATTTCATGGCAGCGGATGTGGCCGCCTTTGAAAAAGAAACCGGAATCAAAGTGACCGCTATCCGTCTGTCATCGGGCGAAGCCCTGAAACGGCTGAAATTAGAAAAAGCCGCACCGAAAGCATCGGTCTGGTTCGGCGGGCCGGCAGACGGCCAGATTCAGGCCAAAGCGGACGGACTGCTGGAAAAATACGTTTCTCCCAACGCTGCCAAGATTCCCGACCGGTTCAGAGACCCGGACGGCTTCTGGACAGGCGTCTATGTGGGCTATCTGGGTTTTGCCTCCAACGGCAAACTGTTAAAGGAAAAGAATCTGGAACCGCCCAAAAGCTGGAACGACCTGCTGAAACCGGAATACCGGGGACAGATCGTCATGCCTAACCCCAAAACGTCGGGAACCGGCTACACCTTGCTGGCTTCCATGTTCCAGCTCCGGGGCGAGGAGGACGCACTGGAATATATGAAGAAACTGGACAAACAGATCAGGACCTACCAGCGGTCCGGTTCCACGCCTGCAAAAATGGCAGGTCAGGGTGAATGCATGATCGGCATCTCCTTCCTGCACGACGCCATCAAATTCCGGGAAAGCGGCATGAAAGATCTGATCCTGACCTCCCCCTCAGAAGGAACCGGGTATGAAGTAGGCGCCGTATCGCTGATCAAGGGCGGCCCCGACCAGGAAGCGGCCAAAATGTTCATCGACTGGTGCCTGACGGCTAAAGCCCAGGAAATCGGCCAGACCGTCGGTTCCTACCAGTTCCTCACCCACCCCGATGCCAAGCCGCCGAAACAGGCAGACGAACTGAAAGGCACCCCACTTATCAAATACAATTTCCTGTGGTCAGGCAAGCACCGCGACGAAGTGGTGAACAAATGGGAAAAGGCCATCGACAAGTAATCCGATACCGAAAAACAGGAAGCAGGACAAATAACCGGAACCGGTTTTACGATTGCTATTGACAATATTATCAGGAACGATTATAATTAAGGTAACAAAACCAATTATGATAATTTCTGAAGTTTGATAGCAACCCTTATCCTTCTTCTTCACCTTTTAACACAGCAAGACGAAAAGCCCGCATGAAACCATGCGGGCTTTTCGTCTTCGCTTTATAGTAAATATTTTATTATTTACAACTTCAGTGCGGCATACCGGCAGTCCGGCCCTCTGTCACGTGCTGCAGGGCATCCCAGCTTTCCAGCGCCCGCTCCACAAAAATCCTGCGGACGGCAGGGTTCTCGCCCATGCCGTGGATGTAGGGCGTAACAGTAAAGCCTTCCTTCTGCAGAACCACTTTATGGGAATCCTCGTCGTCCCCGGCCATATCGTTGTTGGCATGATCCCCCGCCACCATCATCATGGGCATCAGGGTCACATGTTTCACGCCTTCCTCTTTCAGGACGGGTATCACATGCTCCAGCATGGGCATGCCTTCCACGCTGTACACATGGATGTTTCCCCGTTCCAGTTTGTTCAGGCGATCCTGGATCACGGCATAGAACGCGTTGGAAGGATGGGGCGTGCCGTGGGTCATCACCAGCAGTGCTTCGTCGGCGGCCAGATCCGGGAACTGGGTAGCAAAGGCTTCCACCGTTTCTGCCACATCGTCCCGCTGTTCCTCCTGCCCCTGCCAGAACAGAAGGGGCAGACCCATGGTCATCTTCTTGAACTGATTGCGGTAGTTCCGGTAAATGCCGCATTTATAGTCATACTCCATCCCGGGAATGATATCCAGCGAAGCCAGGGCGATCCGGGTATAGCCTTCCGCCTTCAGCTGTTCCAGCGCTTCCTCCGGCGTGGGAATGACCACGCCTTCCCTGACCCTGATGCGATCGATGATAATGTGGGACGTATACGCCACCACCACCTTCACATCCGGCAGCGCTTTCTGAATTTCCGCTACCGTAGCGTTAATCGTCTTGTCTCTCGTTTCCTTCATGGTGGTGCCGAAGGACATCACCACCATAGCGTCCTTATCGGGCAGGTCCTGCATCCCTTTATTGTTAAACACACGCACGCCGATCTCCGACGCTTCCAGCAGGGCCGGCGTAGGATTCTTCACTTCGTCGCTGAGTTTATAACCGGCATGGCCCGGCACGGCAAAGGCCATACCGCAGGCGGACAGCAACACATTCGTTAACACTTTACGGATTTTTCTCATTGTGAAACCTCTTTCTGTGGAAATGATGATAACGCTCTGCGATTGTACCGGCACTCCGCGGACGCCTCCCTGAGGGGAAAGGAATACGGGAATGCACAAATCGATATTCAATTAATTATAAGATATTACATATAAAAATGCAATACTAATAGAATGTATTCTTAATAATTGTGCGTATAAAACAGCGGCTGTGCTTTTACAACACAGCCGCGGACACCATTGCATCCGTATTTTAAATGTAAAGCGGGCAGTCTGAAGTATCTCAACCCGGAATACGTCCCACGGTCTATGTTCTTACACACTCCCCTGGGCTGCCAGTTTCTTTTCAAACTCTTCCACCGGCAGCCCCGCGTCAAGCCAGCGCCGGATATCCCGGCACACATGGTCCAGCATATAAAAATCCAGCCTGCAAATATCGCTGGTCTCTTCCAGCGCCGGGATAAAATCACCGGGGGAAACGGTCCTGCCGTCATGGCACCAGCGGCACAGGGCTTCCGCGCCGCAGATCTTCCCGGTACGGATATTCACCTTGGGCTGGTACACCGGATAATACTCTTCCTTCCGCAGGGCATGGATAAAGTCCTGCTGGACGTGGGTGATCTTTTCCCGTTCCCGGGCCAGTTTATCATCATAGAACACGATATGGTCCTGTTTTCCGCTCATGGCCGCCATATAAGCGGAAAGGAGCGGACCCCGGATGTCATCCGGACTATGAAGCACAAACCCGTCCGGAACCACAAACACGCCGGCATTGGCTGAAATAGTTACAGCGTCATCCGATTGTTCGTCATAGGAGATCCGGGTTTCGAGCAGGCAGTCCAGCAGCTTCTCCAGCCGCTCCTTCCTGCATACCGCCACAAAATCATCGCCCGACAGACGGCACACGATACCCTCTGCGCCGACCAATTCTTCTACGGTTTTGTAATGACTGCGCAGCACGGCATTGGCCTTTTCCCTGCCCAGTTCCTGATTCACCACCGTAAAATGCCGCAGATTATACCGCACAACCGCGAGGCCCACAAACCGGCCCGTTCTTTCGACCTGCATGAAATGGTTCTGCAGGCTCCGGGTGTTCCGGTACCCATCGTAATCGTAAAAGGCCAGATCCTCAATCGAACGCTGCATCCGGTTGCGGCAGACAAAATTCAGCGTAAGACGCATGATAAGTTCCACACGCCGTCGTTCCTCCGAGGAAAGAGGCCGGATGCCGGGCTTCATGTACACAGTCATGGCAGCGATGGCCATACCGCTGGTCACCACACGCTGGAACGCCACCGGCTCCCCTTCCCCGATGTCGAAACTGCAGAAGGTCTCCCCGCCGCCTTCCTTTTCTTCATCCAGGCTGCGGTACAGGCGGGTCACGCCCCTGCAGAGACGGAACAGCCTGGCAATTTCTCCCAGAATCTGCTCAATTTGTGAAATATCAGCTTCGCCTGCAGCCGCCATGGCCGACACAAGCTGGTCAAGCAGCTCATAATACCGCATGTCCTGACCAACGTTTTGCTCCTTCACAATCCTCACCCCAAGCACACTATATTACCAGGGAAAACTTTCGGAAACACTGATAAATTTATAAATCAATACTTGATTCATTATATTATATCACAAAATGATACACAGCGGTACTGAATCTTACCGGCCTCCGGCGCCCATGCACATCAGTACGTTTTTACGCACGTACATTTCGGCATCGGCCCGTTCAAACACTGTGTCTATATCGGTATCCTGACCCGGAATGAAATCCGCCATACCAAGCGATACGACAGCCTTTCCTTCCGCCAGATTCTGCTCCGCTTCCTGGTTAAAGGCAGCCGCGATCGCATGCCGGTTCTCATAATCCTGCCCCTGCAGGATCACTTCAAATTCATCGCCGCCAAAGCGGAACACCGGGCTGTGGCTGAAGTGACGGCAGATAATCCTGCATGAGGACATCAGCAGCTCATCCCCCGCTTTATGCCCATAGGTGTCATTGGTCATCTTCAGTCCGTTTACATCGAGAGAAACCACGGCAAATTCCCGTATCCGGCCTTCTTTAATTTTCGCATCCAGCTCCGCTTCATAGTCTTCACAGGCCCGTTTGTTTTTTACGCCGGTCAGGGGATCCTTATACGCAAGCTGTTTCGCGGAGCCGATTTCCTCTTTCTGCTGCTGTTGGATCCGCAGCAGTTCTTCCAGCTTTTGCAAATACTCTTTTCTTTCGTCTTCCACCACAAATTTGTGGATGATGCAGCAGCCCAATAAACAGCCTAACGCGTACAGCGGCAGCAACGGATAAAAATACTGGGCTGTAATGGTTACGATCATGATGATGCCGAAAAAGCCCACCGTCTGAAACCGCCGTTTTTTCGTTCCCGTTGTTTTTCCCGCGATATACAGCGTCTGCGCCGAGGTCAGCAGGAACATCAGGATCTGTAAAATCAGCGCCACATAGCGTATTCCGCCTGCGTGATAGGCGCCGGCTTCGTCAAAGGTAAAGTAAACCGGCCAGAACAGATTGACGATCAGCCCGGCTATCTGGAACCAGAAAATGGCACGCCCTGCATTAATCAGAAAAGTGCCAAAGACGCTTTTCTCTTCCAGATACAGAATGACATACCGGGTCCATAAAAGAACGGACGAAGCCATCGCTACATAATAGACCACTGTATCCGCATAAAGCAGTTTTACGGTCTGCAGGCCGTTGAAAACACCCCATAAGGCGTCTGTTACATACTAGGCAAAAACGGCCAGCATAAAATACCGGAAACTGCGTTTTACCTCGGAACCATCTTTCTTATTTTGGGGCCGGCAGACTTCGTAATTTAGAATCAAATGAATCGCAATCGCAAGAAGTCCGATTATCGAATAGGTCATGGATTATCCTCTTTGTTTGATTCTTTATCTTGAGTGTATTTTTGCTAATCTGAGATTACATTGCCTGTATATCGTATTCCCTTTTGCCATTACTGTCAAGAAAAGGTTTCGGTGTCATCGGAATATAAACCGCTGTCGTCAATCTCAATCAGATTGTTCCGGTCAAAATAGTAAATTCCATTACCCGCCGGAATGGGCTCCATCCGGATCCGCATGGTATCCACCATGCTGACCGAGTCGCCGTACAGATTACGATAATAATGCGCATCCATCAGCACGCCGTAATGAGAGCCCACAGACCCGTTACCGAGCAGGTCCAGGTTCATCCACGCCGGGTCGGAATAGGAACCGCTGTACCATCTGTCCGTCATACCTGCCGGATTATTCCTGTAAATATCATTCCAGTACACCACTCGTTCCCCGTCATGGGTCGGCGGTACTCCGAATACAGCCACCGAAACAATATCATTGGCCACATGCAGCTTTTCATTGACTGCCAGTTTGCTGATATGCAGGTTCGTTCCACCAGCCAGATACAGCATGGCATTATCTGCCCACAGTTGCTGCAGTACCGCACCGGATCCGGACTGGATGCCGCCGGTATATCCGCCGTCACCGTTCCGTATGCCGATGTTGAAGTCCTGCATAGGCCTGTCTTCCGCAGCCCCGCCTACGGTAGAAATGATCAGCGGCGCTGCGCCGTCGTTCTCGATTCCGGTTACGTTCACCTGACTGCCGCCCAATGTAAGGTTGGCTGCGCCGGTTACGTCCCCGGTACCGTCTGCGTGCACCAGAAGCCTGTCAGCCGTCACATGGCCGTCACCGCCCCGGGCAACCAGAGACATACGTTTGGCCTCCGCTTCTCCGACGGTGATGTTACCGTCGCCGGTATAGACATCAATACGGTCTCCGGCTGTAATCTTATAAATTTGTTGCGTATCCGGATCGATAACCGAAATATTGCCTTTGTCTTCTGCCCTCAGGATGACACTGCCGTCGGTAGCCTTGTATTTAAGATCTCTGGATGCGTCTACATCCCGTCTCAGGAATATATCGCCCTGTCCGTGGGTTATGGCGCTGATGCTATGCCCTGCCGTAATCTTGTCCGTCACATGGATGTCGCCGTTAGTCGACTCCAGTTTGGCATCCCGGCCGGAAGCAATCTGTCCGTTCGGGCCGATGATGATGTTATGGCCGGTTGTTCCTTGCATGTACACAGTATCTGCAGCCTTCACCGAAACATCCCTGCCAGCTGATATCCTGTCGTAGATTTCAATCTTGCCTTCCCGGGTCTCCATCGTCACATCATTGCCTGCCGTCACGCGGCCAACTCCGTCTCTTCCTACAATAATCAGGCCCTTTTCCACGCTCATTTCTACATTCTCAGCGGCATTAATATCCTGTTTTACCTGAATAAAACCTGTACCGACAGTCATGGCAACCGTACCGTTCACGGCAGTAATCGTCTTGTCTACGGTAATGTTTCCGTCTTCCGTCTTCATGGACAGATTCTTTTTAACGTCGATATTATCATCCAGCATAATGTGGCCGCGTTTACGCACCTCAAAAGTAAGGTTGTTCTCCGCGCTCACTCTGCCGGTCACGTGCATGTCGCCATTCTCCGTGACCAGCGTCGCGTCGTGGCCTGATGCGATCCTGCCGTTCTGATCAAATATGATGTTCAGGCCGTTTTCGCCGGCCACATACTGATCGTTGGCAGCATATACGGCAATATCGCCCGTTTGGGTACAGGTCCCGCCCAGGATCTCAATTTTGCCGTTTTCCGCCGTCAGTTTCACGTTCCCGTATGCCGACACGGTATCATTATTCTTGTTATCACCAATGCGGATATCTCCTTTCTTCGTCAGGATATCCACACTGCCGCCATCAGACTTAACAGACTTCACAACATGAACGTCGCCCTTATGCATCAAAATGCCAACGTTGCCGCCGGCCGTGATATTGCCGCTCCCGTTACCTTTTCCGTCAACCACTCCGACCGTAACTTTACCGTCGCCCACAGTCATCTTTACATCATTACCCGCAACAATATCCCTGCCTACGGTAATATCGCCCACATCCGTCTGCATAGATATATTATGCTGAACCCTGATGTTCTCATCCAGCATGATATTGCCGCGTTTACGGGTCTGAGCATTGAAATTGTTGCCTGCGGTCACATCGTCCGTTATATGCAGGTCTCCGTTTTCTACAACCAGGTTCGCATCCCGGCCCGCCGCCAGTTTGCCATTCTCATCAAAAATAATGCTCTTGCCATTTCCGTTGTAGGTCTCGTTGATTGCCGTTACATTGATATTACCGCTTTCCGTGGAGGTTTTGCCAAGAATCCTGATCTGACCGCTCCTGGCCGTCAGGTTCACATTCTGTCCGGCCGACACAGTATCTGCGTCTTTGTTGTTGCCAATCGTAATGCTGCCATGTTCTGCCAGCACATCCACGCTTCCGTTCTTCGCCTTCACGGCCTTTTCTACAGAAATATCACCGCTGTTCACGGTCATCTTCACATTGTTTTCCGCAATGACGCTTCCCGTTCCGTTACTGCCCACAGAAATATTGCCTGCAGTCACAGCCATGTTCACATCGTTGCCTGCGGTCACATCTTTATCAACAGAAACCGATCCCGACTTTATGTCCATGTTTACATCACGGCCCGCAGCTACATCAGCGCCTATATGGATGTCTCCCTTAACAGCGGTGCTCATGCTAACCGTACCGTCTTTGGCCGTAATCGTCTTGCCGACATTGATATCGCCGGTTTCTGTCTTCATGGACATATCTTTCACTGCCGTGACATTTTCATCCAGCATAATATTGCCTTGTTTGCGCGTCCGGACATTGAAGCTGCGCTGAGCGATGACATCGTTCGTCACATGCAGGTCGCCGTTTTCTACAATCAGGTTTGCGTCACGGCCTGCTGCAATCAGTCCATGCTGGTCAAATTTAATGTTCTGGCCGTTTTGGCCATAGGCAGCATTTACAACCGTTACATTCACGTCGCCGGTTTCCGAAGCCGTCTTGCCGTAAATCTCGATCATGCCGTTTTGGGACGTCAGGTTCACATTATTCCCGGCAGCAACCGTTTCTACCGTCGCTCCGTTGTCTCCGATCTTAATGTTGCCGTTTTCTGCCAGGACGTCCATGTTTCCGGTTTTGGCTTTTACGGTCTTTTCTACGGAAACGTTACCGCTTGCCACGGTCATCTTTACATTATCGGATGCCACCACGTTGCCTTTTCCGTTTTCGCCTACCAGGATGTTGCCCGATTTAATGTCCATATTTATATCCTTGCCGGCGATTACATCAGCGCCCACAGCAATATCACCCTGAACGGCGGTCGTCATGTTAACCGTACCGTCCTTGGCCGTAATGGTCTTACCAACGTTAATATTGCCGGTTTCCGTCTTCATAGACATATCTTTATTCACGGTAACGTCATCATCCAGCGAAATATTGCCGCGCCCGCGCGTTTCCGCATTCAGGTTGCGTCCTGCAGTCACATGATCCGTCACATGAAGGTCGCCGTTGGTCATAATCAGGGTCGCGTCACGGCCCGCTGCCAGTTTCCCATTCTGGTCAAAGATAATGTTCTGGCCGTTTTCACCTTCCACATAGTTGTCGTTGGCGGCATGTACGGTAATATCGCCCGTCTCCGTGGCGGTCTTGCCAGAGATCCGGATCTTTCCGCTTTCCGCCGTCAGGTTCACATTCCCTCCGGCCGCCACCGTCTCCACGTCCGGACCGTTGTTGCCGATCTGGATATCGCCGTCCTTTACCAGTACATCCACATTACCGCCTCTGGCCTTCACGGTCTTATCCACGGAAACACTGCCGCTGGTAACGGTCAGCGCCACATGATTGCCCGCAACCACGTTACCCTTTCCGTTGCTGCCGCCTACCCGGATGTCGCCCGTCCCTGTGGTCATGGTTATATTCCGGCCTGCGTTGATATCCTCGCCTACATTGATGCCGCCGTTCTCCGTCTTCATAGAGGTGTCCTGGCCCACGGTGATGTCTTTATCTACATAGATACTGCCTTTTTCACGGGTTTCCGTATTATAGCTGCGCCCTGCGGTAATCTTGTCTGTCACATGGATGTCGCCGTTCACCACGATCATGGTAGCATCCCGACCGGCCTCCACCTCACCGTTATGGTCTATGATGATGTTCTTGCCGGCTTCGCCCGCTATGTAAGCATCATTTCCGGCCAATAAGGTAACATCCCCCGTCTGCGCGCAGGTCTTACCGTAAACTTCAATTTTTCCGCTTTCCGCCTGCAGACTTACATCCTTGTAGGCCGCTACCGTCTCCACGTCCGGGCCGTTATCGCCGATCAGAATGTTTCCCTTCTTCGTCAGGATATCTACGCTGCCCTGCTGCGATTTGACCTTTTTGGCAACAGAAATATTACCGTTGCCCGTCTCTACGGACACGTCGCCCACTACGTTGATATCCCTGCCAAAGGTAATATCGCCCTGGTTATCTACAATTATCTTAATGTTCCGTTTGGCTAACGTGCTGTCCGTTACCTCAATACCGCCGTTATAGGTATGCAGGGTCAGATTGCGGCCCGAATCCAGAATACCGTTGTGCAGGATTACAATATTATCGCCTGCGGCCGGATCTTCATTGTGTGCATGTACGGTGATATCGCCCTGCTTCGTCTCGGTTTTTCCGTCTACGGTAATGATACCCTCTTTGGCATACAGCGTTACATTCTGCTCTGCCACGATGGTCGGGTCGTTGGCTGCGTTATGGCCGATGGAAATGTTGCCCTTTCCGGTTTCAATATTGATGCTGCCGCCGGTAGAAGTTACGGTATGGACTTCCACGCCTGCTGCGCCCCGCTTACCCATGGTAATATCGCCGCTGCCGGTTTTGACGGCTACATCCCCGCCGACAACCACGTCTCTGCCTAATTCTATGCCACCTTTGTTATCCACAAGTATGTTAAGGTTCCGATTGGCAATGGTATCGTCGGTTACCTCGATACCGCCGTTATAGGTGTGCAGGGTCAGGTCACGGGCGGAAATCAGCTTGCCGTTCTCGGTAATGACGATGTTGTTATCATCATCAAAGTCTATCGCGTGAACGGTAATATCGCCTTCCTGCGTCATAGTATGACCGTTTATCGTGATTACGCCGTTTGCCACAAACAGGTCAATGTTTTCTCTGGCGGAAATGGCATTTTCTACTGCCACTTCACCAACGTTAATATTGCCCTGTTCAGAGCTGACAGACACGCTTCCATTGTCAGAAGTTATGGAAGTCTTAACCGTCGCATCTCCTTTGCTTGTGGTTATGCTTACATCGTTACCCGCCTTGATCTTCCCGGTTCCGTCAGCCTTGCCGACCGTGGCGGAACCGTCGGCCAGTGTCAACGTCACATAGCCCTGCCGTGCGACAATATCATGGTTTACAGTAACATCGCCTTCCAGTACGTCAGCCAGCACACTGTCTTCCGCCACAACACTGGCGTTGTATGTCACGTCTCCCTTATCGGTCAGCGCCATCACACTGCGGCCGGCTTCCACATGTTTATCATAATTGATATTGCCTGAAGCCGTCGTGGCAATGATATCCCTTGCGGCATTTACAGTCCCGCTGTACTGAATCACCCCGTCCCCGGTAACCGAAGCGATAATATCATTGCCTGCCTGGACGCTCCCGGAAAAAATCATACCGCCGGTTTTCGCCGTAGCACGGACGTCCCCCGTGTCCGTAGTTACCTTTCCGGCTATCATGATAGCGGAATCTTCTACTGTCAGGTTCACATCACGGCCTGCACGGACCTCATGCCTGCCGGTCAAAAAATTGAGATTAAAGAGTATTTTTCCGGTTCCGCCGGTCTGCGCGTTCACATCGTTCCCTGCGTAGATATCACCCATAAGACCGATATTGCCGCTCCTGCTTGTAGCCACAATATCGTGTTGTGCAGCCACGCCGTTATCCATTTCAATAAACCCCGACTCAGTTGCAGCCAAAATATCGTTTCCGGCATGTACGTCGCCGTACATCCTGAGCTTGCCACTGCCGGTCTTTACA
Source organism: Acidaminococcaceae bacterium (assembly GCA_017443005.1). GTDB lineage: Bacteria > Bacillota > Negativicutes > Acidaminococcales > Acidaminococcaceae > Succiniclasticum. Next base: position 49,628 of record JAFSPK010000033.1, on the reverse strand, counting down.
TCTATATCGCGGGCAGCCTCCACCTTGCCTAATATCGAAACCGCTCCGTCGGAACTCGCGGCAAATACACTGCCGCCCGCCTGCAACGAAGCATTTTTGGACACAAGGATATCCCCCTGCTGGCTGAATGTAATGTTGCCCGCCTCGCCGTGAATTCCTTTTTTTGTCACGATGTCCGTATCAACGGTCAAACCGCCGTCATCCAGATTGGTCATAGCCACGTCGCCATACACCACCGTGCCGGCAATACCGGCAGCGAGCATTGAACCCGCATGGGTACGCACATTTATACTGCCATCAATAGCCTTTTCCGTAATCTTGCTGCCCTGCGCATCTGTTACTTCCGTATCCACGCCGTAAGCCGTAAATTCACGGAAGGTATTGCCTGCATCGGTCAGCGTCACACCTTTGCCGCTGGTTGCGGTTACGCTTCCCGCAACCAGTGCGCCGTCGGCATTTTGCAGGATCCTGCCTTTGGCCGAGACCAGGTCGATTTTACCGCCTCCGGTATATTTTCCTTTTTCATCCCTGCTTACCGTTCCTGCCGAAGCAGGACCGGCCAGCGTCAGGTCATTCACCGCTTCCAGCTTCACCTTTTCACCGGCTTTGACCTTACCTTGCACGGCATTCCTGATTACCTTGCCGTTTTCATCTTTTTCTTCCGGCCTGGTCACACCCACTTCCAGGAAACCCTCACTGACCGCGCCAAAGCTGCCGGCCATATTGATCACGCCCAGCTTCATAACGGTAGCGTCGCCCTGGACGCCTTTTACGCCCTTAACATAGGCGTTCTTCGCATTCAGGTCGATAATGACGCCGTTGTTCAGTATACGGACCGGATTCACCTCTTCCCCAATCTCACCTTCGGTTTCATTGGTCTTCAGTTCCAGCGTCTTGCCTGCGTTCACATAGGCAAGCTGGTAGTCGGTATCGGCAGTCATACCGAAGCCTTTATCCGATTCCAGATAAATGGTATTATTGGCAAACACGGAACCCAGGCGCAGTTTGTTGTCCGTCCTGGTATTTTTGATATATATGCTGCCGTCCGCATAGGCCCCCAGAAGATCTCCTGACAAGCTCACCGTCAGCGGGTCGTCTGCTTTGCCGATATCCCTGGCGCCGCCATAGGCGATCAGGTTACGGCTCCGGATACGGGCCGCAGGCTCCGTACCATCCAAGACAGCATGGTAAATGCCTTCCTGGGTATACAGGCGCACATCTTTTCCACCGGCAGCCGAAATCTGGCCTATGTTGATAGGCACGAAACCGGAATCCTCATTACTGCGACCGGCGATAAAAGCGTTGTCACCGCTGGCAGCAGCATCCACCCTGCCTGTAGCGTAAACGCCCAGAGGGCTCAGGTTGCCAATTTCAAAGGAGTACAGCACTCCGTCAGTTTCCAGTTCATTGCCTTTTTCATCATAAGCCTTCCAGCCCAGGGTATCCACCACACGGCCATCCGCCAGCGTCTTCTTTACGGTTGCCCGGACCAGCCGGTTTCCTTTGGCGTCCCGCAGGGTCACGTCCGCCGCATCCACATTAGCCAGCATCTGCATCTTTTCAATCGCTTCGTCGCTGCCGTCGTACAGTTCGCTTACCTTGATGACCGTCTTCCGGTCCTCGCTGATGCCTATGCCCCTGGCTGCCAAAGTCACGTTTCTGCCCTGGATGTTTGCCTTCTTGTTCTGGGTCTCGGCGCTGACACCTGTTTCCTTGTTCACAATGGCATTGCCGATGGCATAGAGCAGCTCTTCCCTGGTCCAGGAATAGACAGGGTCAGTATAGGCTTTTACGGTGTTCTTATAATAATTCCCTTCCGCGCTGGTATCGTTCAGAAGAGCCTTAAGATATTCGTCCGCGCTGGCATACTTAAATGTCCAGGCAGCAGTAACAGTGCCGTCCGCTTCCGTTTTCTCCGTCCTGGTCATGTAGATTTCTTTAATCTGGTCGCCGGCTTTCCCGCTCTGGCAGAGGGCATATTGGTCCCTTACCGTCTTTTCAAAATCGGCGGCATCCTTCTTCAGGCCTCTGATATAAGCGCCTTCATATTCTTTAGTACCGGCAATCAGCCCTGCGTCAATCCAGTGGCGGATCACGTCGGCTTCGCTCATATTATTCCCGTTGGCCTCTGGCGGTAAGGCGTCAACGAGACGTCCGTTCTTTGCTTCCAGGCACACATCTCCCTCATGGGAAATAATAGTGCCCACCCGCATGTTACCGGAGTTTTTCGCGATATTTCCATCGGCCTTTTCCGCCAGATAGATATTCTTTTTGGCTTCCGCGCTCACGCCGGTGGATTCATCCGTACGTGCCAGTTTTTCCGAGAAAGATTCCACCACAACCGGCTGACCGGAAGTTCCATCCCCGTCCAAGATGCCGATACTCCCGTTGAGGCTGGTCAACCGGATGTTCCTGCCTGTAACCGCCGCGCCCGTAACCGTGTCAGCCTGGGTAATATTGCCCGCCGCCTGCAGGGATACACTACCGGGCCTATCCGCGCTGAAATCGAAGCTTAACAGGTTTTCAATCACCGCATTCCCCGGGAGGACCTGGCCGTCCACGGAACCGCCGGTAACCGTCACGTCTATATTCCCGCCGGCAGAGACAGCCGTAAGCAGGACTCCGTCTTTCGTGCTGTAAATTTCCTTGCCCGTATCATCCTTCTGGCCGGTAGCAATCCGTTCACCCATAGACGCAATCTGAATATTTTCTATACTATTTTTTGCAGACAGACCCGCCTTCCCTGTGGTCAGGAACGTACCGGCCTTCTGAGAAACGCCGCCTCCTGCAGAGAAAATCGACAGACCGGCATACCCGGTTGCGCTCTGGATGTTGCCGCTCAGGTTGATGCTGCCCCCGTCCGGATTCATATTCAATACATTGATACTGCCGTCCTTACTGCCCAAAAAGCCCACAGCAAAGGCCTTATCCGCTTCCAGTGAGAAGGTGTAGGTCTGGGTGGCTCCTGTGGTGGTCCTCCAGGTTGTATGGTGCTTGGGATCGGACCACAGCTTGTACCAGTGGCCCCCTTCCTCCCAGTCGCCGGTTTCCTCGCGGGCATTATCGGTTACATTGTTTTCCAGAATGCCGCCAAACCGGCCCATTTCACTTAAATTCGCGTAGTTATTAATAGTAGTATTATCAATAAAAACGCCGTCGGTCAGCCCCTGTCCTTTATAACTCGTCTCCTTTTGCAGGTTGGATGCAGTCTCATGGCTTTCCATATCCGTACTGGTACTGCTATCCAGCCCCCACCAGGACTTCTTGGTCACCTCTTCGTATTCCTGTACCGTAGTGGTGGTCTGTCCCAGAGTCCAATTGTAACGCAGACCGCTAAGAACCTTATAGGTTTTGGGATTGTCCTTGTTATAATAGCCGATGGCTTCGCTGACTGTCTTATACTGATCCAGGTTCGTTTCTTTCAGGTGCGATGTGTAGTCAGAAATCGTGTAGGTACCGGAACGGGTATATTGGGTCCAGGTGTCATTGGCCAGGTCAGTGATCTCGATCTTGCCTTCGAGAACGCTGTTAACAATCTGCCCCACCGTCAGATTCGCCGTCGTATTGTTTTCGATATATATGTCCGCTGCGCCATCCGCCGCCAGAACCCTTCCGTTTCCGGTGCTGGAGATACGGCCCGTCAGGTAAATCTTGCCTCCCCTGGTTCCGATGTCATCTACCACCAGTTCCCGGGCCCTGGGATCATAGTATACCTGGGGCACGAATTTATAACTGTCGGTAGCTGCATCATACACGCCCCTGTTACCATCGTTGACCTTGTACATGGTGCGCCCGGAAACTGTAACCTCGCTGCCGTTGTTCTTCAGCTTCTGGAGATTCTCATCGCTGAGGGCGTCCTTGTCGATGACGGCCTCGTACCGGCCGTAGCCGCTCTGGATCAGGCCATTGATGTTGATGTCTGCCGCCGCTAGGTAGATACTGTCTCCGGCAATGCGGCCGCTTTCCGCCTTGCTTTCCGTCACAGCCAGGTTACCCGGGTACTTTTTGTCATTATCAGTTTTACTGAGGCCGGAACTATTGATTGCATTGACCGCTTCGGCGTCGTTCAGGTCTTCCGGATTTCCCCCGATACTGACCGCGCCGTCGATATAATCCTGGGAAATACTGCCGGCAGCGTCCAGCTGCACGCTCCTGCCGCCCACGTTGGCCTTGTTATCCTCATTACCGGAACCGATAGTAATATTGCCTTGTTTGTTTACAATGACCACATCGCCGAAACGGTTGCGGATATCTCCCGCCACGTTTACATCCGGCACAAACACATAGTCCATCGTCTTGCCGTTCTGGTCTCTGACCGTCAGCTTATTCTGAGGATCGGTACTGATGTCAGAGCAGTCGTTCAGCACACTGATAGCGCTGACCGCATCAACCGTGGAATCATTGTACAGGGGATTGAATTGCGCCTTTTTGTTTTTGTCCCAATTCAGGTTGTTGATCTCTTCCCGTCCCTTATCACCAGAACTGATGCTGTTTCCCTGGAACCGGATCTGGCCCCCTTCGTCCCCTACACTCATATTGTTCAGCTTCAGGTAGGCGTTGGACAGGTTATTAATAATAATCTGAGGAGCACCGTTAGCTTCCAGCCTGCCTTTGCCGTACAGGTTGCCTGACCGTACCGTGATATTACCGCCGCTGACGGTGATGTCCGGGATTTCCACGTAGCGGATGTTATAGTCCTTATTTAAATAGGTCCTGACCATTTTCCCGCTTTCATCGGTTTCGTCTATATACATCCCCCGGGCATCCATCTCTTCCAGGATACGCTGGCGCTGCTGCACATAGCCTAAATAGGCGGCAGTGTTGTCGCTTTTACCGTTGCTGTACTCGGCGATCAGGTTGTTCAGCGTATCCAGCTGGTTACCCAGCTTGGCGGCATAGTCCATGTCGCCAATCACGATATTTTCCGGTTTGACAATGATATCGTCGTCGGTGTTGCCCCTTTCGATTTTCTTTTTATTAACATAAACTTCCACGTCCTCAAAGGTCTTGATCCGGCTGTCCGCAGGTTCAAGGATGTGCAAAGTCTCAACCTTGTTGCCATTTGCATCTGTGCCCGATTCATACACCGCAGGCAGCAGGGCGCCCCTGATATCGATCTGCACATTGCTCTGGGTCCCGGTCCTCAGGAGACCTTCCACATTCACAAAGTTATTATTTTCTTCCTCAATTTCCGAGTTGCCGTGCTGATTGGTAACGGTTTTGGTAGATCTGTCCGAGCCGGCGAACAAATTGACCACTTCCACTACCTCTTTCTTGAAGGCTTCGCTTCCATTATCCGCCGTCACGTTGATGTGGCGCTTGGAAACGGCGCTGCCGGTTTCGCTCACCTTTACCTGCTGGTTGTTCTGAAGGTTCAGCTTAACTTCCGGACTGGTATAGAACGACAACAGGGTATCGTTATGGCCTTCCGCCAGGGCGTCAATCTTTACTTCCGCGTCTGTACCGTCCGCGTTGACGCCGGAATACAGGTTGATGTCGTGGGTGCTGGCCAGGGCGCCGTTCACTTCCACCGTGTTATGGCGGGTCAGATTATCTTTCACCTTGGCTTTCAGCACGCCTTCCAGGCCGTAAACAGACCCTTCCGCCGCCAGATTCATCCTGATCCTGTCGGTGCTGCTGAGGGTGATGTCGTTTCCGTTTTCGAACTCGCCCTTCTGTTCCAGTTCCGCTCCCTGGCCGACGATCACCTTATTGTTGGGCGTGATGTTATTCACGCTGTAAATATCCATATTTTCGCCAACGCCGCCGCCTTTTCCCTTCACCTTGTTGGTGATGTCCAGGTCGGCGTAGGCATTATACACCTGGCCCTTGCTGGTGGTCACCCTGACATTTTTGCCCACGTCCACTACAGCGTTAGCTTCTACCGTCTGTTTGGACTCTACGCCGCCCCCGTCACCGGAAGCCACGTTGATAACGCCGCCGATAGACATGGTATTGGCCCAGGTCTCCCCGTCATAGGCATCGGTGATCACCTTATTGCCTGCCTGCAGATACGCCTGGCCGGCGGTGAGCCGTGCGCCTTCCTTCAATTCGGTCCTGGTATTCATCACGGTATAATTCTTGGCGTTAGCCCAGGTAACGCTGATTACGCCGCCTGCCCCGGTCTTGGTGGAACCTTTGGATGTCACGTACTGAAGAGCGCTGATGTTGGCGCTTTCGTCCACATCCCAGGCCCCGGACAGAGATGCGGTATTGATGGTCTTGCTCTCCATATTGGCGATAACCGTAGGGCTGATGTCAAAAATACCGCCGGAGCCGCCGTCTCCCAGGCCTTTGGATATATTGTAACCACCCGCGTTGATTTTCAGGTTCTTCAGTTTTACACCGTCGCCGCCGGCAGCGCCTTTGGCTTCCACCGTGCTCCTGTCTTCGCCCCTGCCCAACGCGTCGCCGTCGGTAACGGAGACCAGCAGGCCTACGGTAGTGTTGCCCAACCGGGCATTGCGGCTGGCATTGTTTTCCGTCATCAGAGACAGGTTCGTAGCCCCTTTTGTCACCTTGGAAACAGTCGTATTCCCACTGGCGTCTTTGGCGGTTACATTTTCTTCCACGGTCTTATAGGTTTCCAGACCCATGCTTACTCTGGCTTCCGTAGCAGTCTCTGCTTCGGCTCCGTCCGGGTCTACGCCCACGCCAACAGACACATTGGTACTGTTGGTCTTGGCATAGGCCATATCCGAACCTTCCCTGCCCACCACGGCCCGGGCAATCACGGCATCGCCCAACAGGCTGTTGCCATCCGCCACGATAACGGAGGCCGTGGATTCGGCCCTGGACTTGCTGTAATTAACGGCAACGCCAATCAGCCCCACGTCAACGCCGCCGGCCTCGGCTTTAAGAGTCGGCGCATTGACGGCCTCCAGGGTAATCCCGCCGCCCGAGAACGTATTGCCGCTGCCCTTCACCTGTACCACGGAGCTTCCGAAGTCCATGGACTTAGCCGTGTTGACCGCCACATTCACACCGCCGGCGCCTACACCGTAGCTGTCGGTAACCAGTTTCCCGGACCGGTCGATCTGCAGGGAAATTGCGTTTCCCGGAACAGATTCGGTTATCTTGTTGCCCTTACTGTCTCTGGTTTCCTGCAGCTTCATAGCGCTGAGACTGCTTCCGCCTTCCACGTTGATAAAGGTATTGGCTTTATTGGTATTCCGTGTCACGCTGACAGGCACTGTCAGAAGTCCGGCCGAAACGCCCAGCATATCGCCTGTGCTCCGGGTCGTATCGCTGACCTGCACCGACAGGTCGCCGTCGGCAGCACTTACGGTACTCTTGTTCAGGGTCACGCCGGTATTGCCTTTGGTGGTGATGCCCGAATAGCCAACACCGATTCCGGCAACGCCTGCCTGTGCCTGCACGGTGCTAGCGTGGATTGCTTTGTCGTCATCCCGGGTCACATTACCCTGCTGGGCCGTCATGGACACACTGCCGCCTTTAACGGAAGAACTGTCAACCAGAACGTTGTTCAGCTGGTTCTGATGATACACCACGTCGGCCACGTTGACCGCTATCACGCCCAACGAGCCGCTGCCCCCGTTCAGGTCCGCGTCGTTCCGTTCGGTATTGTTCACCGTCAGGGCGCCGTTCACAGCCTCCAGGGCAGAGCTGCCCCGGACATAGGTATGGACGCCGGCGCCGTTTACGTTGTTACCGGTATCCGCCCCGGTCGAAGACTTATTTTGCATTGCCTGCTTTTCAGCATCCGTCATGCCGGCAACCTTATCGGCAAGAACGCGTCCGGTTTTATCGTTCACTTTTTGTACTGCTTCGTTGAGCATAGCCGAATGGCTGAAGGAATTGCCGGCCTCATCATCCTTCACATCTTCCAGATTACCGATCCCGTCGTTCACGGTAACGGAAAGCACATTCACGGCCACGCTTAAGGCACCGATTCCGACACCTGCCACAGTGGAATCCGTTTCACGCTGTGTCTTTGTATTGATAGACAGGGTATCCGTTGCTTTCACGGAGCTGTTATCAATGATCGTGCTTACGGAATCATTGAAGGTATTCACGTCCACGCCGACGCCGATCCCAACTTCCAAAGCGCCGGCCCCGGTGCCGACAGCATCATGTACTGCAAGCGCGTTGGTTGTACTCACGTTGATCGTATCGGCCGCCAGCTGGCTGCCCACAATACTGCCAGTCACCTTTGTATTGATATTATTTACGGCAATACTGCTGGCGATACCGCCGCTGAACGCCCCGGCCGCTACCCCTGCGGACACCAGGCGGGTCTCCAGTGTAGTAGCATTGGCAGCACCCACGGAAAGGGATGACTTCGGATCCGAAGAAGCGTTGGAATTTTTCACTTCACTGTTTACCACATTGGCCGCCACCACAGAACCTTCCTGTACCACGCCCACGCCCACGTTCAGGGAACCGGCTACGCCTTTCTGACTGGGAGCAATGGCGGCGCCCACATCCACATTCAGGTTATAGATGGCGTCTGCATGGCTGGCTTCCACCGTTGCGTCTTTTTTATAATCTGCGGCGGTATTGGTTACCGCGGCCACGGTAGAACTCATCATCCGGTTGGTATTCACGTTATCGCCGGTCTCAAAAGCGACTCCCGAAGAGCCCGCTATGGCGCCGGTCACGTTAAACGCAGACATGGCCTGCTTTGCGTCAGCCGTCACGGCAAAGTCTTTGGCAAAAATGCGGTTTGTCTTATCAGTTGTACCTGCCTTGTATTGATTAGTATTTTTATCCCACGCAGCGGAAGCCGTGGAAACAAGGGCCTCCGTCGCCCGGCTGATCTCATTGGTGGTGCCGGTAAAGCCTGCCGCAATCCCTGCCTTCTCCCCGATTCCTACCGCCGCTGCGCCGCTGAATTCCGCCACGTTGGTGTAATCCGCCGCGTGTACGTTCACACTGCTTCGTTTATCCGACGCCTCTTCATTTAGTTGCGAATCCACTACTTTCGCCGTAGTAGAACCGCCCACGTCGTTCAGGTTGATGACGCCGGCCAGGGAAGCGCCGGCTCCGCTGTCGCCCGAACCTACAGCCACGCCGCCGTTAGCCAATACGGATGCAATGGCATGGGTCGCAGAAGCGTCCACCACCACGCCGGTCTTTTCTTCTTCCTCCCGGCCTTTCTGCAGCTTGCCGGCAGACCAGGTATTGAAGGTGACCGCACCGTTGATCAGGTATGTATCATCCGTCTTCAGTTTGCTGTTTGTTTTAATCTTGTTGCTGTCGCTGCCTTTGGCCACTACTTTGCTGTTACGAATCAGCGCTTCGGTATTGCCGCTGATCTTGTTGTTGGAACCGGTCACGCCGAGGGCGGCAGAAACGCCCTGCCCATACGCAGCCACGTCGATTACGCCGGCATAGTTGGTAATGGCCTCGTCGCTTTGCGCAACCACGCCCACATTGCCCGCGCTGTCAATATTCGCATTTTCTATTTTCGCAGCAGCACTGTTAGCAATATAATTATGGCTGCCGGAACCGCCCACTGCCGCGGTTCCTTTCACAGCCACGGAAGCGCCCATGGCCACGCTGGTAATATCGCCGTTGGACACGGCGCTGATATCCAGATTACCAACGTTCAAAGACGCCGCATCCGGTTTATTTGTATAGGTCACGCCAGCCACGGTATTATCTGTAATGCGGTTCACGCCCACAGCCACCACGCCGGCCAGGAAGGAATCCGGACCGGCGAGCTGCAACGCCGCCGCGCCGGTATTCACTTCTGAGGAAGTTTCCGCCTTCACGGAAACCAGCGCCGTCTTGCTGCCCCCTGTTGCATCAATCGTGGTATCTTTCAGGCCTGCCGTATTGTTTTTGTTAATCCTGGCATCCGCCCCCAGGCCCTGGGCGGCGACGGTTGATTGCTTTGTAATACCAACGCCCACTATGGCCGTAGTGGCCTGCGATCTGTCCGCAGAGGAAACCGTAACAGCGGCGTCTGTACCGTTCTTCTTAACCGTGGTTATGTCCGTGTTAATGATCTCGGCCCGCAGGGTCTCCCTGCCGTCGCCGCTCTCCGTTCCCGCATCGCTTCCCGTCAGGGCCACGCCGGCGCCCAGGGCTGCCTTGGCCCCTTGTAAGGCCAGCTGGGCAGAACCGGCGACGGTGGTTCTTTGGGTATCATCTGTCGCCCTTACTTCCACGGAAGCCGCGTTATCGATCCGGTCCCGGTCTGCGCCGGAAGCCTTGTTCCCGACCTTGTCCTCGCCGATCACCGCAACGGTATCGTTATGGCCCCGGTTGGCGACGAAATTGCCATAAGCCGCTGCCGTACTGTTCTCCTTATAGTTTGCGTCTACCCCCACGCCGATTGCCAGCGCAAAGGCATCGTTAGCAGCGTTCAGGGACACAGCCGTGCCTTCGTTCGCAACGCGTTCCCCGATCCGGTTCTTTGCGAAATAGATGCCGGAGATATCTTCCATCCGGTTCACAGCCACACTCAGGCCCACCGAATTCTGACCGCCGGCAAACTCGCCGGTCACATTCACGATATGGGACGTGTTTTGGGCCGTTCCGGTCACCGAATCGGCCAGGATGCCGCCGCTTGCCGGCTCCTCACTGTCCCGGTTCCCGGTGACAGAAACAATATTATCCTGCTGCAGGTCGTTCCAGGAAACAGAGGCCGCGCCGCCGAAGGAACTTTCGCTGACGCTGGCTCCTGTGGCCAGGGAAACGATATTGGAATGGACATCCGCCACCCCGTTCACACTGGCGGCTTTTATCTGTTCGTTCCCGGTAATATCGGCGCTGATCCGATTGGTCACCTGATTGACGGACACCGCCGCTCCGGCGGAAACGCCTTTGCTTTCCGCCACGTCTATCGCCACGTTTACGATCGTATTGCCTGCTCCGGTTCCCACAGCGTCCCTGACGGATTCGCCCAGATAACTGAGGCCGCCGCTGTCTACTTTCCTCGCTCCCAGGTACGCTGTATACGGGTTGGCCTCTTCATCAGAAGAAGCAACATCCCCTGCCATGACCGTCACGCTGCCGGATGCGGTAAGACTTTCCGTATCTGCGATAAAGGCCCGGCTGGTGTTCTCCAGCTCGTTCAATGCCAGGGTTCCGGCCCCGCCTACGCTGAATTTGCCGCCGGACCGGGCCACGCCCAGGCCTACCCCCGCGTTCACCTGGGTCAGGGTGTTTTCGGCCTTCACCGACAGATTGCTGAGACCGGAATAACTCCCGCCCTGGATACCGCTCTGGATATCATTATCCAAGTCGCTGGCCGCAGCGGTGATCCCCGCTGCGATACCGCTGCCTCCGGTGCTGAGCCAGGCCATATTTGCGCCCCCGGCAACCTGGATGTCGCCGTCGTGCGCACGGTTCTCCAAACTTGTGCCGCCGGTATAGGTAATGTCATCCTTCTCGTAGGCAGCACTGCTGTCAATCAGCATTGCATGAATGTCATTTTCCACCATGTTCAGGGAAAGGCCGAAGGCCGCGCTGCCGCCGGCGCCCTCTCCCCCGGTCTGATTCACCACTGCAACGCCTAAACCTGCCGCCACTTCCGAACCGTTTTTAATCGCTGTATTCAACACCCAACCGGCCTGGGTAATAGTGGAATCCATAATCAGGGAATTCACTTTCTGATCCAGTTTATTTACCGCGACAGCCGTCCCCAGCGCGCCCTTGGTGGCGTTGTTGTTGAGCCCCTGCATCCCCTGTGCCGCTCCGGTAAACCACATCACGGAACCGGAACCGGCCCAAGCTCCGGTGAACAGTTCGTCCGTTGCAGCCGTAACCAGCGCCCCGTCCGCTTCCGACGAATTCTGCTTACGCAGGTTCAGGGTCATGTTATCTGCTATTGCGGCCGTCTGCGTATCCAGGTTGTTCCAGGCAAAGCTGGCAGCCGCTTCCGCGTTAAAGGACGCATTGGCATTCTGCCCGTTCGCATTCACCGGATCATAATTGGCAAAGCTTAAGCTCGCTTTGGTCTTGAAAGCTTCCCGGCTGCTTTTTGTAAAAAGCGACGCCAGCCTGTCAGCAGGCCAGTCAGCCACATTTTTTATGGCCTGGCGACTCTGCTCCTTGGCATCGGAAGCAATCCGGGTTACTTTATTGATGCTATCCAACACGCTGTGACTTTCGGAAACATTCGCTCCTTCCAACGCAATGGCATTCAGTATGCCGTCGTTTTTGGCCGTAACGGAAATATTACGCCCCGTAACGAATCCTTTGGCTGCCCCTTCTGTCTTGTTACCCAGGGCAGCGGTCAGATTTCTCTCCGTTTCGGCAAACGACCTGTCCATCTTCTTAACCTTTGCCCGGTCTGCCGCAAGCTTACGGGCCGCAATGACGGCATTCTCCGCTTTTATCTCATTCTGCTCTTCTGCAGATTTCTTTTTAAAACTTTCCGTATCCGTATCGGTCGCAGCAGTGGACGCGCCGGCGCCGTTATCCCCCATCACCGCCATGCTGTTTACATCCAACTGGTTCAACGCCAGTCCGGCTCCCACCGTACCGTTGGAACCGGTGCCGCCTATCGCCAGACCGCCCACGATATTGTTCATGACATAGTCGTTATGCGATCCCACCGTCACTTCGTTGGCTGCGGTAATCTTCGCTTCGTCATCCACCAGTACCAGGCTGTTGCTGCCGCCGGTCTGTATGTTAAAAGAACCGGAAAAGCCGTTTCTTTCCGATTTGCCTGCGCTGAAAATCAGCGCCAGCTGGCCCGCATCGCTGTTGGCGCCAACAGATACCGTACCGCTTTTCGGTACATTACTGTTACTGCCGTCTGTTTCAACAGTCCCGTTTACCGCGTTCAGAGTCACATTTTTCCCAACCAGGGCGATCGCGTCGCTGGTGAATTTCTGCACGGCAATACTGGCGCCTACGCCATTCCCGTTAGTTTCCGAATAGGAAAGAAATTCGCCCCCGGTTCCGGTGATGCTGGCAAGATCCGATACCGATCCGGCATCCACCGTGATATTCTTCCCGGCGTTCACGGCAACGCCTTCGCCCAGAGATACGACGGCCTTTCCGGCCAGGCTCCCCACGTTCACCGAAGCCGCCAGGTCCATGTTGGTATCGCCGGCCTGATTACGGTTTACCGAATAGCTGCGGACATAATGGCTTGTATATGCCGCTGGACTTAAATAATCGAGCAGAGAGTCTACCAGCGCTTTGAAAGAGGCGTTAATTCTATAATAGTCCCTCCACTCCGAAAATACTAAATTGGCAAGGCTGTTATGCAAAAGGGCATCAAAAAACGAAGTGGTCACATGCCCATCCTTGATACCCTGCATTTGCCCCCAGGTACGCTGGAAATCTTTTTTGATGTCTTTCAGTTTGGACGCGTCTCTGCCCACATTTTCAAGATTATTGATTACTGCATCAAAACGCTCCTCGATATCCTTGACAACTATGTCTTCTCCACTTCGGTGAAGCGTGGTGATGACGTGGTTTGTATTCGTTTCCGTATTAGCGGTGACCGTCGCGTTCCCGTTCTCGGAAGTCAGGGTACTGCCTGCGCCGCCCAGCACCTCTGTCGCCGCTGTATTCTCGATATTACTGACAAGAACCCCGGCGGCTACCGTGACTGTAGAACCGCCGTTCTCGTCGGCCTTCTGATTTGACTGTCCCGTGACAATCTGGTTCAGGGTGGACAGAACAGTTTCCGACTTCAGGGTCACATCCCCGCCGTTTCCCGCCGAATCCCCAGCAGCCCTCAGCGCAACCCCCCGGGCCACCGTAAGATTGGCCGTGTTGCTGTGATCCACGACGGCTATGCCGGCTCCTGCCGTAACATAGTCTTTCGCGGCATTTAAAAAATTCTCGACAGGTAAAAGAACGCCGCCATTTTGAAAGCCCGTGACGCCCAATTTATTTTTCAGTTTCTCGGCTGCTTTTGCCGCCAGGCTTTTGCCGCCCTCCACCTTAAACTCTACGTAGGTTTCCCCACTGTCTCCATTACTGTTGTCCGCCAGTATGGCCAGGGATTTTACATCGTTCACGGCTTCTCCGGTCACGGATTTTGCCGTTACGGAACGGCCCAGATTCACGTTAGCTGCGGAATCATAATCCGATACTGCTACCGCCGTAGAAGTAAATGTCTCGTGTTTGCCTTGTGCCGTCGCCAGTACGGCAGTCTGGTTCGTACCCGTAGCGGAAGCAGAAAAATCGCCCCCGGCATTAATCGCTGTCCCTTCCGCTACGTTGACCTCAGCCAGCCCGTTGCCGGTAAGGATTGCCACCCCTGTATAAATGCTGTTCGCCGGGTCGTTGTCCAGCGTATTCTGAACCGCATTTGCCATAAGGTTCGCCGTAGTATCCGCATTGGCGGCCAGTCGGATATTGCCATTGGATTGCAGACCGCCTTTCACGTCCGTCACCGCACTATTGGCAAGTTTCATGACCCCCACGGCAATGACCGGGATCGCCGTAGTCGTACCTTGCCCTTTATCCTTTACAACATCAGCCTTAAGCCGTAAGTCCAATGCAGCGTCTGTCTGCAGGTTTACATTTCCGCCCGCCTGTATGCTTCCCTTATCAGTCAGCGCGACCGTGGCCGTATTGGTCTTATCCACCCAGCTTGCCGTCATATTGATTCCCAAATCATTCAGGAAATTGAAGCCGATATCGGAAAGCATGCTGGTTCCACCGTAAGCCAGATTGATAAAAGATGTTTTGGATCCTGCAGATATATCAACAGGTCCGTCCGTATTGACTGATCCGCCTATTTCAACCTTGGATTGAATCTCCGTATGCAAAATGGATTCAAGCGTCTCCTTCGGGATAAAGCTATTCACATAGGAATGGGCAGACTTCGCCCGAAGGATGATATCGCCGGTACTGCCATCCACAGCGGCGTTTAGCTCCCCGTCAAGCCCGGCACTGAGCGTCACCGTCCCGGCAGCATCTTTTATATTGACCAGGTCGTTAAAATTGATATCTGCCGTGCTGGCGGAACGTTTCAGAACGGCGCCCTCTTTTAACAGTATCTCCTGGGCTCCCAGCACGATGCCGTTACGGGTATTGATTTTGCCATATATTTCAATTTTTTTCCCATCAGCGAAAGCAAGCCTTGTTTCCTTATATTGACCGTTCTCATCCCGTCTTCCGTAATTCTCAAAGTCGGCAAAGTTATTCTTTACATTGACGTCTTCTTTCCACAGCTCGTCCCAATACGAAGTATTCGGAATGAAAACGCCAACCCGTCCTGCGTTGATGACGCCCGTTGGACCGACTGTCATGCCATCCGGGCTTATGAAATACAGGTTGCCGTCAATTTTACCGTTTTTAACAGCATTCACCGTACCGTTAATATCAATTTTGCTATTAACCAGATTGACCAGATTATTGGCGTAAACCTTCCCGTTCTGTTCATTGAAATGCATGTTGGCTATATCGCCGGTGCTGATTTTATATTGATCAAATTTATTCAGTCCTATGTTGTTATCGTCCAGCATCGTCTGTACATACAGGTTTTGAACGTTTCCTCTTCTTATCAGGTTATTCCCGTTTTTATCCGTAATCGTAGACGCAAAACCGCTCACCGGCTGCAGCAACATACCGGCCAGCACCAGCGGTGCGATCCACCGGATGGCCGTGCCGAGACGGACAACCGGCTGCCCGCACACAGTGAAAGCCTGCCCCTCCGCCGCATTACGGAGGGTTGTGGCCTGCACCCGTGCAGCCAGCCGGCTGACGATGCTCTTTGTATTATTTTTGCCGTGATTTTTTGCGATTTCGGAGACCACCACGTAACATTTCCGGGCATGGCTCCAGATGACCTTGTATACCTTGTTCATGACCTGGCTCCCTAATGAAAATCAGTAAACAGAATACTCCACTATTATTATAACACAAAAACCATAGCAAAAGTATGATAATTCTTACTTGTTTATTATAACTATAAAAAAACAGCCGCAGAAACTTCCACGGCTGTTGGATTATCAGTTCAGCTTGAAATCGTAATGTCTGGAATAATCCTCCTGAATGTTCAGGCGAAGTGTCCTGTTCGCTAAGTCGTAAACCGCTGTGTGCCATGTTATCCAATAATTATGGGGCTGAATGTTCCTGTCGTGCAGCTTGTAGGTATCAATTTCGGACTGAATACCCGCTTTGAAATCCATAGGAGCGCTTGCAATTGTCAGGTTTCCGTCAGTATATTCCGTATACCAGAACGGCTTTGTATCCGCTTCATAAGTCTGGGTATATTTCACACGCTCCATCAAGCGAGCCATTCCTTCCGCAGATTTTCCGCCCTCTGCGTAATGTTCCTTCAGTATGGCGTAACGTTCCACTCCGCAGGCATGGGGCGTAAGGATGGGGAAATCCTTATAGGTCTTGCCCACCACGGTCTGCCCTGTCTTCGCTATATGCTTTGCGTAAGAAGTATTCGGCGCGTAGTTGACATAGAAATTTGTCATAATGTTGTCCGTGTCTTTTCTGGCCACAAGCTCACCGTCAATACACTCGATGATATAGGTCTCCTTCTCGTCGGAGAGCATCCAGTGAAGCCCCCATGTGCCATAACCGCCGTAAATATCCATGTTCTTTAACAATTCTACACCGTGAGCAGCGGATTTGGCGTGATCAAGGACGTAGCGGACTACTGAAACAGCATGGATGCGCGGCTTGCCGTAATTGGTTGAGAGCAGGGTAGCGAAGTCCAGGTCAACGGCGGGACAGACGTTGCAGTTCATGGCCACGCCGTTTTCATTGATGCCGTCAAACGTCAGGTTTGGCATTGCAAGCAACTGCGCTTCCGAAACACGGTCAATCTCATTGGATTTCAGCGTGAGAATTGCGGCCAGCCCTATACTTGCGTAACGTCCCTCAGACTTTTTGGGAGCAACCTTGATGACGAATTCCGGAACATCGGCGTAATCCAGATCCAGATTACGGCCGTAGAAGTTTCCGTTGCGTACAGCGGAGCAGGCGAAGCCGGTTTTGACCTGTTCACCCGTCTTTAAGTCAACCGAGTAGTCTGTGTACTCCATGTAGTACAGGTAATCAGCCAGCTTTTTCGGAGTTGTGAAAGAAGACGCCTGCGCCGCGGAAACGCAAGCGACGAAACCGAAAGCCATAAGCGCGGTCAAAATGAGATGAAACGCTTTCTTAGAGATTTTCATTGTATCTCCCCCTATAGTATATTTTAGTTTAATTCGCCCTGTCAGGATTTACGTCCCGCGGCGACGCCCGGTTATCGATACCGTCTCTATTCCTCCGGTTCCTTACGCCTTGTAAACCTCCTCGCCGTCCACGATGGTAGCGATGATGTTAGCCTCTGCTACCTTCTCAATGTCGTCGTGGAGGAAATCGCAGTCAAACACCGTCATATTGGCGAGCTTGCCGAACTCGATGGAGCCCATGCGATGCTCCTGGCGCCACTGACGGGCTACGTTGATGGTCATGGCGCGCAGCGACTGTTCGCGGGTGATGGCTTCCTTTTCATTGTTCGGTAAGTCTATGCCGCCAAGCACTTCTTTCGGATACGAACGTTTTTCCGCCGTGTAAATGCTGTATTTGACATTCATCATCGGAGAAACGGGATAGTCGGAATGGAAGACCACGTTGGCGCCCGCATCGTAGAAGGACTTGATGGGATACGCATTCGCTGCCAGTTCCTCCCCCACATACGAGACTTCAATTTCATAATGGCCCGGGATTTTCGCGGTCCACAGTGGCGGAACCGCAGGAACGGAACCGGTCTCCGCCATGCGGCGGATATCCTCCTCGGTCACAAAGTGCAGATGGGCCAGCACGTTACGCTGATCTTTATTGCCGGTAATCTTTTCCGCATCCTCGATGCAGCCCAGCATGAAATGCGTAGCGCCTCCTCCTTCGGAGTGGACATGGACGGACATGCCTTCTTTGTCCGCTTCGGTAATCAGCTCCACCATCTTGTCGTGATCGTTGAAGCGCTCCACACCGTGATAACCGGGCTCGTCAGCGTAATCCTGGTTCTGCCAGCCCGTGTGCGCTTCGGTCACACCGTCCAGGAACGCCTTGGCGCCGACAATATGGAAATATTCGCCGCTTATCGTAGCGCGCTGTGCTGCGATACGGGCGATCTCCGCCTTCGGATTATCAATATTGTCCAGAACATACATATAAGCGTAGGTGCGCAGCTTCAGTTTTCCCTCCACCTCCAGCTCATGGTAGGCCCGGGGAGCATCCCGGTGGACGATCTCCGCACCCGCGTCACAAACGGCAGTGAAGCCGCTCCTGAGGGCGAAATCCTGCCAGGCCAGCAGATATTCCTTGATATCTTCGATTGTAGTGGGAAGCTTCGGCACGATTTCAAACACGGGGCCTTCACAGATATAGCCGTCCGGTTCACCGTTCTCGTCCACATGCACCTGGTCATAGCCGTACTTCTTCGCGTAGGCCGCGTCAATGCCGGCCCATTCCAGCGCCTTCGTGTTGAGCAGCATGGAATGTCCGCCGCCGGTTTGCAGGAGCAGCGGCTTATCCGGACAGATTTCGTCCAGGTACGCTTTGGTGACGTATTCGTCATTCTCGATCCACCCTGCGGCTACGTAAAACTCGCGTTTTGGGTTCTTCGCAATGAATTCTTTTATGATTTCACGGTATTTGGCATAATCAGTCAGGCCGGCCTGCATCAGGTCCGCCTGTCCGATAAAACGGAGGCCGGCCAGGTGACCGTGGCAGTGGGACTCCAGGAAGCCGGGATAGATAAAGTTTTCTCCGTAATCCAGCACCTGCGCGTCGGCGTCGGCCAGCTTTTTCGCTTCCTCTGCACTGCCGATATAGGCAAATACGCCGTCCCTGACCAGCGCCGCTTTGGCAAAAGGCCTCTTCTCATCCATGGTGATGATGTTGCCGAGAATAACCGTTTGTCTCATGGTACAACTCTCCTTTTATTTATGGTAGTGTGACAGGGGGGGCAGCCCCTCCCTGTCTGCTCGATTCAGCTCTGTCAGCTTCAAGGGGAACGTAATGAATCTCATCAGTCCAGCCTGAAGAAGCAGGAAGTATTATTGAATGACTTCCTGAAGACAATCATTTTTTGGGGTTGAATGCAGACGGGCAGTCATTTCCGGGGCATGGCCCATGCCCTATGGTCGAACAGCCATTCACATCCCAGCACGCACCGCCCGCCACCTGTTTCACCGTTTCGGTGTCCAGTTCTACATCCGAAAGCTCTGACAGGTATGCCTCGGCCTCTTCTTTGGTAATGTCTTACCCTTCGGATTTTGCATACGCCCTCAGTTCGTCTGCAGTATTGCACTGCATGGCTTTATAAATCTGTTCTTTTGTGATTTCGTTTTCGTTGATTGGCATAATGAAGTCCTCCTTGAATCATTTGTATTTTAAATGCCCCTTATCGTTTTTTGCCCCGAGCAGGCTCAAATATAGTTTATTATGGTTGGACAGTATAGTCAATGAAGGTTCCAGATTGTCACACATACTTTAATTTTATTTGTTTTCACAATTATATTATAATGCAATACGCGAATACAGGAAATGGAATTTTGAAAACGAAAAACACCTGCACCTTTTCAGGTACAGGCGTCTGTTCCGGGGCATTTCTTTTCACTCCTCCATATGCAGTTTTTTCAGTTCTTTTACTGCCGACCTGGTATGAAATGGCACCCGGGACCGCAGCAGCCAGTTCAAAGCGGACAGCCGCTGTTTCTGTTCCTGCGGATCGGTAGTGGCAGGCAGGTGGCAAATGGCCGCAGCCAGATTCTCAAAGGCTTCCGCCGCCGCCAGGCAAAGTGTTTCTGCCTTCACCGTCTGCAGGCAATGGCCGTCCCACTGCATCCATTTCCTGAATTTGGGCATATACACCCATTTTTTGCCGAATAATTCATGCAACCGCGCCGCATTGCCCGCATCGGTCAGCGGGTATTCCATCATTCTGATCATCTGGTTCCGTTTCATTTGCCTTTTTATTCCTCCCTGCGCCTGCCCTTTCCGGCAGATTGCTTTTTCTTTGTAAGCGCCGGAGCCTTTCGCCCCGGCGCAGATTCCCGTTTGCGGGTTTATCCCGCAACGTTGGCGTTACGCCTGTTTCTTTGCCGCGTCGCCGCGCATGGCGGCGATGTTGCAGCTCAGCTCGCCAATCACCTCGGTCAGCCCGGCCAGCTTGTTTTCCATGCGCACCAGCAAAAACCAGCTCAGCACCACGGGAAAACCGAAGTCTTTAATGAAGCTGAATAATTCAGTTGTCTCCATGTCGCGGCCCCCGTTTCATCACGCGGAGATCTTGTCCGTAGTGGTGGTACGCAGGTAACCTTCTACCGCTTCCACCAGATCGCCGCCGGTAGAAGTGAAAACATTGTTTTCCACCACTGCCTGCATGGCGGCGTCGATTTCCGCCTTCGTTACGCCGGCCTTAGGGTTCTCGATTTTCAGAATCACCTTTTTGCCCGCCGCGTTTTTAAAGATTAAATGCAAATCTGTATCAGAAGACATTATGGTTTCCTCCTTTTTCTTTAGTTAAGTCCCGAATGATGCCACCTGAGCGCTGCAACCCGTGCCCCGCAGGGCGCGAGGAATTGAATACTATTTTTCGTTGAGCGTTGACAGGGCAACCCGGAAGGGTCCCAGTTTGACGACACCGAGCAACGCGAAGCTTGCTGAGCGTGCGCAGTGAGGAAGTGGGAAGCGGGTTGCCCTTCAACGCGACTCCGAAGCGTTAGGGTTGCAAGCGAAGGCGGTACCAGAGGGACGCCTTAGTCTTCGGACAAAGTTGCCCGTTCCACTACGTTCAGTCCGGTCATCTCATTATCGAACAGACCGCCCAGAGCCTTGCCTACTACCATCAGTTTGTCCGGTTCCACATCCGGTTTCACGTTGGAATAGACATAGCTTTTGCTTACGGGATTGCCATCCGCGTTCTGACCGCGCAGGATGGAAATGGATAAGGTACGTTTGGTTACGTTCATTACTGCTGCCATTGGATTTCACCTCCTTTCTCCGATGATTCGCTGCGGGACTTACCGCATAGCCGGCCTACATCTGCAGGCCCTACGATTCTGCCGCATGCCGCCTTGCGCGCCCGCTGTATCTGACGCGGTTCCCGGTACATAAACCGGGGCCGCAGGTCAAATCACCCTCAGGCCGTTTTATGCTTTTGCCTCATTTCATGCAGATAGAACAGCGCTTTTCCCCGGAGCAGCGCCCCGCCGGGAATTAATTCGCCGCCGTGGATGTAATCCGGCAAAAACCACAGGTCCCACTTGGTATACGGATCGCCACTGCCGGGACCGTAGTGATCCTTAAAGGCAATCTCGCAGTGGGTCTGCACGGTGTCCTTGTCCAGCACCAGCCCCAGCTCCTCACAGAGGATGGCTGTCAGCTTTGCCATCACTTCGATCTGGATCTCCGTCGGCGGTTCGTTGCCAAAGCGGATGATGGCATCGTCCGGGTCCGCGCAGCCGTCTCCTACATATACAGCATGGACAGTACGCACGTTCCCGTTTCCCGGCGGCCAGCAATCACCGCCGTAACCGCACAGCAGGCTGATGGCAGCCGCATTGCTGTTGCGCAGCCAGGTGTGGGCCTTTTCCTCACTTAACTTCCTGCAGTTCACATACACCTGACCATCCCGGTCCACACACAGGTGGTAGGCGTCTTCGTTGACACCGTAATGGCCCCCGGACCAGTGCAGGTAGATGTGCTGTATGGCGCCCCGGGCCGGGCGCGCCATCTCCCGCAGTTCCTGTTCTTCAATCACGATTCCCTTTGATTCCGACATTTGCATTTTCTCCTTTGCGTCACTGAATCATTTTCCTGTTTGAGGTTCCGAATTCCCCTCACACTTTTATAATCGTTTGAGGTCGCAAAAACGGAAGTAAAATTTTTACGTTTTTTTCGCAGGGCTTCTGCCATTACTGTAACAACCTGTCGGTGTGCCTGCGGTTTTCAGAAACACAGGCATTAAAAAAGCGCCGCCCCTCCCCGAAAGGAAAGAGCGGCGCCGGTGCGCCTTGCGGCATTTTCGGAAACTTCCCGTAAAAGCGGAACGATTCCGGATCGCCTGCATGACAGATTGTAATCCCGTTACTATTCAGTTTTAATTACCGTAACAACCGTTTATCGATACGCCTTCCGCCGGTTATACTTGCATACCCTGCAGGGATTTTCCTCCGGATTTGATCCCGGCACTGTACTGTTGTTAGGGCAGTGACAGCAGGGGTAATCAGACTCCGCAACCGCGTACGCGAACCCGCCCTGCCCCGGCGTAAAATCCGATTTCTCTGTGCCTTCCGGATATGCCGGTCCGGAGCGGTCACCAAATAATACTACATGCATATCGTTCAGCAAATCTTCAGAAACTGAGGTTTTATCGTTTTCAATACGCGACATGGTACCGCGGCTAATATGCAGTTTACCTGCAAGCTGCGTTTGATTCAGGCCCCTGGCCTTTCTAGCTTTCTTAATCTTATTACCAAGTTTCATGGTAATTATCCATCTCCTTATCATTAAATTTAGCAATAATAAATCGATTCACTGCGAAACCGTCCCGGCCATTTATAAATATATCCGGGAACTGACTGATGATACCATGATGTTTCATGTTGAGATTTCTCTCCTTTTTAAGATTTATTTAAATGGGAATTTCATCTGCCACAGCATATTAGCTACAGGCGACAAGAATAATTATAAAAGATTCAGCCAGTATGTCAACACATAATGCCAGATCGTTTCCGTTGATTGTGTGACAAAAGTATGGCATTTCTCAGATTGATAATGGAACGAAAAGCCGAGCCCTGCATCAATACTGGTTTGTCGTTGTATCAGATGCCGAAAAGCAATGACAGAAAACGTTCGGGCCATCTTTTTGAAACCGGTCTGACTATTTTGCGCCATTTGTACGCACCAGTTTGTAACATCTGCATAAACAATTATGCAAATTGTTCAAAATAAGTATATCATTTTACAATTTTTACATTTGTTACAAATTCTTTTAACACGCTTTATTACTTGACTTTTAAAAGAAATGGTGATATTATGGCTTTGTTATTTTTCAACCATAATAAGTATAGTTTCAGAGAGGAGTGTAAGCATCGTGCGTGATAACCAAAACGAAAAGGAAGAAAACGTCTTTCCCTGGAAGGAAAAGATGAGGCAGGCCGGGCAGGGCGATACCGGTTCCGTTCTCGAGTTATGCGAGGAAATAAGGCCGATTGTAGAGGGTTTTAGCAGAAACGGGATGTTCCGCAGCCTGTTTTCTGCAGAGGATACCCGCAGTATGGCATCCCTGGCCGCATTGGAATTCATGATGGGATATGAAGGCGATACCCCGGACAGGGAGATCCCGTATCTGTTACGCCGTGTAATCCGCTGCAGGCTGTATGACGAGGCGCGGCGTCTGCAGACGCGCCAGCGGTATGAAGTGCCTGATACAAGCCAGGTTTCGGAGGACAACGACGAAGATAAAGGCCATTCATTCCAGACCGCATGGCAGGACGGGGAAACGCCGGAAACGCTTCTCCTTTCCGCAGAACGCAGCAGCAGGATACAAAATGCCCTGAAAAGGCTGAATCCGAAGGAACAGGAAGTGCTCCGGGCCATTTACGCGGAGAATAAAACCAGCGGCGAAATTGCGAGACAGTGGCAGTGCACCAGCCGCTATGTAATTATGGTAAAACACAACGCGCTGAACAAACTGAAGATTCTGCTGAAGGATTCAGATTAAAAACACACCGGCAGAGATGACAACCTTACACGGAATAATTGCGTGCAAACGGCGTTTTCCTAACGCCGCCGGGTCCGCAACATAAAAAACCGCTGGACATGTGAATCCAGCGGTTTCGTTTTATGGTTTTTATCCGATGTAATGGATGGCCAGCATGGTGATATCGTCAGACTGTTCGGCTCCCCCTGCATGGGCGGTGATGTCTTTGCGCAGTGCGGCCAGCACATCCGCCACAGGCACGCCGTTTCCGGAAGGTATGCCCGTAAGATCCGCCTGTAACTGTCCTTCCGAATACACTTCACCGGCTTCGTTCATGGCTTCCGTCACGCCGTCCGTATAGCAGAACAGCAGCGAACCGGGAGACATCTGCAGCCTTTCCTGGGTAAAGCGGAGGTCTTCTTCCACGCCCATCATCAGGTTCTTCTTCGCAGGGCGCAGGTAGGTAAACGCCCCGTCCGTACCCTGCCGCAGCAACGGCGGGTTGTGGCCGCAGTTCACATAGGTAAAGTCGCCGGTCCGGATATCCAGAACGCCGAAGAAAACCGTTACGAACAGCATTTCTTCATTGTTTTCGCATAACTGCTGATTGGCGCGTCGGATCACATCCGCAAAGGTTTCCTCTTCCCCGGCAGACAGCGCGGAATTCTTCAGGATGGTCTTGGCAATGACCATAAAGAGCGCGGCGGGAACGCCTTTGCCGGATACGTCGGCAATGGTGATGACCAGCCGGCGGTCGTCCAGCATGTAAAAATCGTAAAAGTCGCCGCCCACTTCTTTCGCCGCGGCCATGGTGGCAAACAGGTCGAAGCCTTTGTTTTTGGCAATCTCCCCGAAATTACGCGGCAGCATTCCTTCCTGGATATCCGTAGCTACGGAAAGCTCGGTAGCGATCCGTTCCTTTTCTGCGGTAACCTTGGAAAGGGTCTCTATGTGTTTCTTCAGGTCGCCGGCCATATCGTTGACGCTGTCCGCCAGTAACGCCAGTTCATCCGTCCGGCGGACGTCCACCTTCTCATCCAGATTGCCCTGGGCAATCCGCTTCACGCCATCGATCAGGGCCAGGATGGGGGTCACAAAACGCCTGGCCACTTCAGAACTGACAAAGAACAGGGGCACAAGCATGAGCAAAAAGATCAGAAGCGCCCAGCGTAGACTGGAACGGAAGGAACTGTGCAGCATTTCGGCAAAGCCTTCCATCTGGGAAAGAACATTATCCTTGGCATAGGCGGCCGGATACACCACCGCGCGTTTGTTATTCAGGATGCCATAGCTCCAGCCGGGCTTGTCCACGGGGGCAAAGGCCAGGTAATAATCCTCGCCGCCTACGGTGACCAGCATTACATCCTTTTGCCCTGCCACCATGGCGGAGGCAGCCCTGGCGATACTTTTTTCCGGACTCTGGCGCAGATCCGAAACGCTTTGGGGAACCGCCAGCGGGCCATCCGTAAAGGTTGAGAAAATAACACTGCCGGTAGCATTGTCCAGCAAAAACCGGAACTGTTCCGCTTTTGTGATGTCCTGGTCCTGATCGAGCTTGTCCACGGTGTCCGCATTGTCTGTCAGGCGGAACAGGATTTCGGGGTTACAGTCCACGCCGGCTACCCCCGCCAGGCCCGCGGCATCGTAATAGGGAGCCACACAGGTCAGACAGCGGGCGCCGTTGGTATCGGTATAGATACCGGTAAAAGCGGGTTTATTCCCGTCTGCCGCCAGCTTGTACCAACCCATCTTCCGCGGGTCATAGCTTTCCAGAAACGCCGGGCTGAACTGCTTGGCCGACTTGTCCGGCGTCACATCCATGGCGATGAGATAGCCGTGAACCGAGCCTGCAAAGGCAGCGGTATACCATTCCGGCAGCAGTTCCAGGTCGTCTGCGATATTGGAAACCAGCGCGATTTCCGACGCATAAGCCCCGGCCCCGTACTGCCGCACCAGTTCCCGGCTGAAATTAACATAGGCCTTACCGGAAGGGATTACGTCAGTATGGGGATCCAACAGGCGACGCGGGTGATAAAGCTCCGGATGTTTCAGCATCTTGCTCATCAGCTCGGCAATATAGCGGGTGTCGTCCATTGTGGTCTTCATTTCATGCCGGATCAGCTTCGCTGTTGCAGCCGCATCGGCGGACAGCCGTCTCTTAACCTGCATTTCGGCAAAATTTTCCGTAAAGGAAGCCGTGTTATCGGCCAGAAGAGCGCCGGTTTTATCTATATTTTCCCGAATCGCATACATGCCTGCCAGGGACACGGCGCCTGCAATAATAAAGGACGCCAGTCCCACTGCCAGCAGCAGCAGGAATATCCTGTGACGCAGGCTCATGTTTTGCTTTTCTAACTTCAAGGTGAAACTCTCCTGTCAGGATTGCCGGTTCCCGTGTCATTGTAATGGCAACAAAGGCTCACGGAACCGTATTTCTTTTATTCTTTATCCAGCAGCAGGGACAAATGGTTGGCCATCTGCCCGAACAGTTCTTCATATTTGTATTCTACGGATTTAAAATTCTTTTTTACCAGGAAAATGCCATATCCCCCGGGTTTCCTTTTTTCCAAAGGCATATCGTCCGGCGGACGGCAATCCTTCTCCAGCGGGTCAAAGGGTTTGCCATGGTCGGCAAACTCAATTCGGAAACAGTCGCCCTCCTCCGACGTTTTCAACCAGACATAGCCCGGGTCGTCATAGGCATAGGAAATGATATTCACCAGGACTTCTTCAAAGCCAAGCTCCAGCCGCAGCTGCTGCCGCATGGATACGCCGGCTTCTTCCGCGGCGGCCATAACCTCGTCCCGGATGCGTTCATACCATTTCATTTCGGCGTCAAACCGTTTCCAGCTTCCGTTCTTCGCGTCTGCCATAGAACAGCACCTCCGTCAGGCTAATTCATTCAGGGAAGCATAGATCGTAAATAAAGCGTCCATACCGCTGTCTTCCAGTACGGATTTCACAATGCCGGAAGGCCCGCACAGGGTAAACTCCTTCCCGCTTTTCTTTGCCAGCTTGTTCAGGCGCAGCAGTACCCGGAGACCGGCGCTGGAAAGGTAGTCCATGCCGGACATGTCCAGAACCGTCTTCTCGTTGCGGTTTACGATGTCTTCCCCCGTGGCGTAGGCTTTTTCCGCCGTCACCATATCAATACGCCCGTTCACGCTCCAGACCGTCCAGCCGTTGGCACCTGCGGTTTCTGTCTGTAAAAATTCTTTTTCCATAGTTATTGTTCCTCCTGTAAATAAAAATCAAATTTAAAATATAATCTTATATATGGGGGCTGTAACAAAATAGGCTCATTGTGAGTGTAACAGTCTTTCCTTCCGTAACGGAAGTAATCGTCAATGCCATTTGAATTCATCCCCTCATTGTTAGTCGCCCGGTCTGACCGGGTATTGCATACATATCTCTTTTTTATAAAGCCTATCATAATATTTTACCATATTTTTCAAACGCTTGTATCCGGATTCATTGTTTTTCCTGTCCCTTGTACAACAGTCCCAGCATGGTCACGTCGTCAGACTGTTCCGCTTCTCCCGCATGGTCTTTCACCGCCCGGGAAACCAGGGCCAGGATGTCTTTTGTCTCCATCTCCCCGGGAACCGTCCCCAGCAGATCTTTCAGTTTTCCCTCTGTAAACAGGTTGCCCTCCGGATCCATGGCTTCCGTCACGCCGTCGGTATATAAGAACAGGCAGTCTCCCGGGTTCAGCTGCAGCTTCCGGACCGGGAACTCCAGGCCTTCCATTATGCCTATCATACAGGTGTCCGCCTTGGGCAGCCAGGCAAATCCGTCTGTGCCGCAACGCAGCAGCGGGCGGTTATGTCCTGCGTTCACATAGCAGAACTCACCGGTTTTGATGTTCAGCAGCCCCATGAACACGGTGACAAACATATCTTCTTCGTTATCCCGGCAGAGCCGGTCGTTGGCCCGGGCCATCACTTCGCCCAGCGCCTCCGCTTTTTCCAAAAGAAGCATGTTGTTTTGCAGCACGGTTTTGGCGACGACCATGAACAGCGCAGCGGGCACCCCTTTGCCGGACACATCCCCAATGGTCACGGCCAGATGGTCTTCATCCACCAGATAGAAATCGTAAAAGTCCCCGCCTACTTCTTTCGCCGCATGCATGGAGGCGTAAATATCAAATTCCCTTATATCCGGAAAAGCGGGAAAGGTCTTCGGCAGCATCCCCTCCTGGATATTCCGGGCCACCGACAGCTCGGTGGCGATGCGTTCGTTTTCCGCTGTCACTTTGGAAAGATCCGCAATATAGGTTTTTAACTCCGCGGCCATGTTGTTCACGCTGTCCGCAAGGTGTTCTATCTCATCACCGGTCTCAAGGGACAGCTTTTTATCCAGATTCCCCCGGGCAATCTGTTTCACTCCGTCTTCCAGTTCCAGAATCGGCTTTACAAACCGTTTGGCCGACCATGTGCCGAAACCGATTAAGCCGACCAGCAGCAACGCCATGGCGGCAGCCAGCATCGCCCCATAACCGGTTATCAGACCGTGCACGGTATTTCTAAAATCACTCATCCAGTCACGTACTTCATTTTTCGCCTCCATGGCAGGTGACAGTGTTTCATCTTTCGCAATCAGGGTACCAAAGCTCCAGCCCAATGACTTGATGGGTGCATAGGACAGATAATACTCTTTCCCGTCAATCGTAACAGGCTTCATATCCGTTTTCCCTGCCACCATGTTTGCGGCTTCACGGGCGATACTGCTCTCTGCCGATTTTCGCAGATCCTGTGAGTCAAGAGAAACGGACAGAAGCCCTTTCTCTTTGGAAGAAATAATAATTTCCCCTTTGTTCCCCAGTACAAAAGACCGCTCCGTACTGCTGATCGCAGTCTTCATAATCTGTTCATAAAGATCCTGGACACTGCAGTCAATACCGGCTACTCCGGCAAATCCCTCTGTATCATAATAGGGAAAGACACAGGAAACACAGGGTTCTCCTGTCACCGGGTTAATATATGCATCCGTAAAAACAGGCTTGGAAGCGTCTTTTCCCAGTTTATACCAGTCCCGTTTCCTGGGGTCGTAGGTATGACGGATCGGTTCCGTACACAACGCAGAGAGCGTTTCCTTCTCCTCCTTCTGCTGCACCATGATCGTATATCCGCTTTTTGACCCCAGATACACGGCCTGATAAAAGTCACTGCAAGCGCTCATACCCAGCAGGGAACCAATGAAGCCCGAAGTCAGCCTGATCTCACGCTGTAAAGCCGGCGAAACGCCCTGCCTGGCAAGATCTGGACTGTAATGAATAAAAGGCCGGCCGGCAGGAACGTCGGTATATAAGGCATTGGGAATCGGATGGCCGGCGGATTGAACGTCGCCCTTCAGGAGGGCATTCATGACATCCGCTATATATTTTACGTCTGCAGCGGTCGCCGTCAACCCGCCATCCACATACTGCGCCCGAAGCCGGGTAATTTCCCCCCTGCGTTTTTTTATCTGCGCTTCTACCAGCTGTTCCGTATATTCAGCCGTCTCCTCCCCCAGCTCTTCATTTTTCGTCTCCACCGTTTCCCTGATACGGTATAAGCCGAAATACAGAAAAACATTGATCAGCAAAAAGGTCAGCAGACTGCCGGAAAGCACCAGTAACAAAACTTTCCGTCTGATATCCAGTTTCAAGTTACACCTCCGCCCTGAACGGGTTCCTGCGTTGTCATCAATTAGCTTCATTATTATATCACAGATTTTTCTTTTCGCACATTCTTTTTTGCCTGTTTATCTCCGGCAGCCTTCGCGCCTTCATCGGACTGAAACAGGCTTCCGCAGCTCCGGCCGCTGCCATGCCAGTATTACAAATTTCGCCTTTTGGCTGTCCGTATTGCCAGACTTTGTCACTTTTCAAAACGGGTTTTTTAATGTATAATTTAAATGCAACATAATCAGTATTTATTATTAATTGATATGTGCGGAAAACTATTAAGTGTTTTTTTAAAAAAGGAGGTCTTTATCATGTCAAGATTTACGTTACCCCGCGACCTGTACCATGGGAAGGGCGCGCTGGAAACACTGAAAACGCTGAAAGGCAAACGGGCCATCGTCTGTGTGGGCGGCGGCAGCATGAAACGCGGCGGCTTTCTGGACCGGGCGCTGGCTTATCTGAAGGAAGCCGGCATGGAAACCAAAGTAATCGAAGGGATTGAAAGCGATCCGTCCGTGGAAACCGTTATGAACGGCGCGGCCGTCATGCAGGAATTCCAGCCCGACTGGATCGTGGCCATGGGCGGCGGCAGCCCCATCGACGCAGCCAAAGCCATGTGGATCAAATACGAATATCCGGAAACCACCTTTGCGGATATGTGCAAGGTGTTCGGCCTGCCCAAACTGCGTACGAAAGCGCACTTCTGCGCCATCTCTTCCACCAGCGGCACCGCCACGGAAGTTACGGCGTTCTCCATCATCACCGATTACCAGAAAGGCATCAAATACCCCATCGCCGATTTTGAAATTACGCCGGACATCGCCATCGTGGATCCGGACCTGGTGCACACCATGCCCCAGAAGCTGACGGCCCACACCGGTATGGACGCCATGACCCACGCCATCGAAGCCTATGTTTCCACGGCCCACAGCGCCTATGCGGATGCCCTGGCCATCCACGCCATCGAACTGATCCAGGCGAACCTGGTAAAATCCTACAACGGCGACATGGAAGCCCGGGACATCATGCACGACGCCCAGTGCCTGGCCGGCATGGCTTTCTCCAACGCGCTGCTGGGTATCGTTCACTCCATGGCCCACAAGACCGGCGCGGCCTTTGCTGACTACGGCGCCCACATCATCCACGGTGCGGCCAACGCCATGTACCTGCCGAAAGTAATCAAATTTAACTCCAAAGACCCTGCCGCCCTGAAACGGTACGACGTCATTGCGGACTACATGCACTTAGGCGGCAAGAGCGACGAAGAAAAAGTGGACCTGCTAATCGCCTACCTGCGGAAGATGAACGACGACCTGAACATCCCCCACAGCATCAACCACTACGGACCGAAGGGCCTGCCGGAAGAGAAAGGCTTTGTGCCGGAAGAAGTGTTCCTGGAGAGAGTGGAACGCATTGCCGCCGACGCCATCCTGGACGCCTGCACCGGTTCCAATCCGCGCCAGCCCAGCCAGGAAGAAATGGTGAAGCTGCTGAAGTGCTGCTACTACGATACGGAAGTTGATTTCTAAAACATCCGTCATATCCTGGTAACACTACCCTTTCGCTGTAAAAAAAAGAAGCGGGGTTGCAGACTGTTTGTTATCAGTCTGTAACCCCGTTGTTTTTTGTATAGTTATATAGTCATGTACTATGTTGCAGCGATTTTGCCGTAGCCCTTACTCCTTTTGCAGATAGGCTTCAAAATCCGCCTGCGGCAGCGGACGGCAATAATAGAAGCCCTGAATGTAGTCGCAGCCCATACCCCGCAGCCGTTCTACCTGTTCCGCGGTTTCCACTCCTTCCGCCACCAGTTTCAGGTTCAGCATCTTGCCCATCATCACCGCAAACTTCAGCGCGCTGTTTTCAACCTTCGGGTCGTCCTTACGCACCAGGCTCATATCCAATTTCAGCACATCCAGCGTCAGTTCATTCAGCGTCGCGATAGAAGAATACCCGCTGCCAAAGTCGTCCAGTTCTATCACAAAACCGACTTCGTGAAGTTCCCGCACGATATTTGCCAGCCTGGCGGGATCTCCGGAAATCGTGGACTCTGTTACCTCAATGTGCAGCAGGTCGTGTTCCAGTCCGTACGTATCTACCAATGATACAAACTTCGCCACAACGTCCGGCACATCAAAATCTTTCCGGGACATGTTCACGGAAAGAGGAACCACCGGCCAGCCTTTGTCTTTCCAGCTCCGCAACGCTTTGCAGGCTTCTTCCCAGATGTAAAAGTCCATGCGGGCTACAAACCCGTTTTCTTCAAACAGCGGGATGAACTCGCCCGGATTCATAAAGCCCTGCTGCGGATGGATCCACCGCACCAGTACCTCCGCGCCTCCCGTCCGGTCCGTGTGGAGCGAATGCTTAGGCTGGAAATACGGTTTAAACTGGTGCCCGGTCAGTGCCGCTTCCATGTTCTCCAGAATAAAATGCTGTTTGCGGGCCTGCTCTATCACGGTCTCATCATAATGTACCAGGTTGGAACCGTACAGGTTTTTGATGCTTTCCACCGACATCATGATCCGGTCGCAGGTGGTGGACATGGAAAGATCCCTGGCAATTTCGTCATATACGCCGTACTTTACGCTGATCGGATACCAGAAATCCTGCTCGATACCCTCCTGCATCCGGTTCAGCCAACCGTCGTCCGGCTGCTTTTTAATCAGAAACGCAAAGGTGTCCTCTGCCAGACGGCCGTGCACGATGCACTCGGGAATATACTTGTGCAGCAGGTCCACCAGTTCCTGCAGCATGGTATTGCATTTCTGAACACCGTACCGCTCGTTCATCACCTTAAGATGCTCCACATAGATACAAAGCACCGAATAGGGACTGTTATCCTTTTCTTTCAGCACATTGTCCGCATGCTCAAAAAAGTAATCCCTCTTGTACAGTCCGCTGACAGAATCCCATTCCCGGAAGTCCTTATGACTTCCGATCACGTAGATAATATGCATCAGCTGTCGCAAAAACATAATCGCGATGACAACGAAACAGGCGTATATACCGTATTCCAGTTTTTCGATACGGCTGGCCAGCCGTTGCGAATACTCCTCCGCCAGCGCCACGGTCTTATCCGCTGTCACGAAGTGGTCTTCGCTTAAAAAGAGCAGTTCCTCCCTGTTATCCATGCGGTCGATACGGAAATCGGCAATTTTATCACGGATGGCATTCCAGATGGTAATCGTGTCGTTAAGGTGTTTCTGGTATTCTTCGTCGTCCAGTTGGATAAGGTTCAGCTCTTTGCTGCCGTCCCGTAACCCCAGCACGATTTTGTTGATCCGTTCCTCCAGCACCTGGTTCGTGAATCCGGTCATCTCCAGCTTTACAAACCGTTGGGTTCCGCCCCGCATAATCCCGGCATAATTGACCACCCGGGCCGTTCCCTGCAGGCGGCGGATATCGAACATCATCAACGCCACCAGCCCGATCAGAATCACCAGAACGGTCACAAGAACATACCGTTCCGCTTTTTTCATACTGTCCTGCTGCTCCGCATTTTTCAGCAACGACAGAAGCTCGTTCATAATCAAAGGCCCCCTCAATATATACTATAGATAATATACCGCATTCATCCTTTGTTTTCAATCCATATTTTAAACTATATTATCAATAGATCTTGATAAAAAAGTGGCAGTGGGAAAGGCTGCGCAAAAACGTAAGCGTTTGCTATTTCACGGACTCATTCGCCTGTGGCTTCGAAACTCGGGCTTCGCCCTCAAACAGTCTCGCCACCGCGGCGAATTTCGTCTCATGAAATTACGCAAACGCTCACTATGTTTTGCTGCAGCCTTTCCCACTGTTATTTTTTGTCAATAAGTATTCATCACACCAGTGGCACCGGCCGCATTTTTCCCGGGCTTTCGTCCTGAAGCTCTTCGCCGGCATGTTCCCTGATAATAAACCGTTCAAATTCTTCCGGCGGCACCGGGCGGGAGAAGTAATACCCCTGCACCACATCGCAGCCTGCGTTCTTCAGCATCAGCATCTGGTTTTCCGTTTCCACGCCTTCTGCGATAACAGTCAGTTTCAGGTTCCGGGCAATGTCCAGAATCAGCTGCACCAGGCGGAAGTCCTGGGGATTATGCTCAATGTTCAGGATGAAGCCCCTGTCCATCTTCAGAATATCCACCGGCATGGAGGACAGCATATTCAGGGACGAATAGCCGGAACCGAAGTCGTCCATTTCAATTTCAAAGCCTTTGCTCCGGAGCCGTTCCACTACCTTCAGCAGTTCTTCCGCGTTTTCCGTATATGCGGATTCCGTCACTTCCAGCTTCAGAGCATCGTAGGTCAGTCCGTTATCCCGAATCAGGGCCTCAAAGATCTCACCCAGATTGGGATCGAACACATCAACACGGGACAGGTTGACGGAAATCGGCAGGATGATCCCGTATTTTTTCTTCCAGATTGCAATCTGTCTGGCCGCTTCTTCCCATACGTATTTATCCACCACGCTGATCTGCCCGTTCCCTTCAAACAGGGGAATAAAATCGCAGAGCGGAACCAGTCCCAGCTCCGGATGCTGCCAGCGAATCAGGGCCTCCGCGCTGGCCAGCCGGGGCGGATCGCACTGGATGTTGTATTTAGGCTGATAAAAGACTTTGAATTCCCGATTTTCCACAGCCTGGCGCAGGTCGTTCAGCAGACGCTGGTTATAGGTTTCCCGGGCGCGGATCTCTTCGTTATATACCATAAGGTGCCTGTTACAGCCCCGCACCATGTTGCAGGCCGACCAGGCCCGGTCAAAGGCCTGTCCCGCTTCCAGCCCCTCCTGCCAGGGCATGACGCCCATACGAAGACGGATGCTGGTATGACTGGATACTTCGTTCACTTTTTCCTGAAACCGGTCCAGCAGGGCCTGATAGTCTTCCAGATGCCTGCAGTAAATGTCAAACCGGTCCGCTTCCACCCGGCTGGCGATGCCCCCGTTTTCTTTCAGGAAGCCCTGAATCGTTTCACCCAGGCAATGCAGCACGTTGTCGCCAAAGGCCCGGCCGTTCAGCTCATTCACAAGGTGGAACTGCTCAATATTCAACACAATGGCGTCCATATTCCAGATGGGGTAATCTTTCCGGAACCGTTTGGCATATTCATAGAAGAAGCCCCGGTTGAACAGGCCGGACACCTTATCATTCTCAGCCGCGGAAATGAGCTGCTGCCTCTCGGATGCTTTTTTCTGTTCTTTGGTGCCAAACAGCAACAAACCAAGGAGTATCGCGGTAATGGATGCGATGAATGCAATCACAACGGCCAGATTATCTCCCACGTAATCCTTAAAGCTGACCTTCTTCTCCTCATGGGAATAGGCTGCCAGCGCCGAATAAACAGACGCTTCCGGCACAAGATTTCTGACTTTGTTCAGTATGGAATACAACTGGTGGTTATCCCGCTGCAGGGCAAAGGACAGAGTCATATCTACCCCGGTTGCAATGGTAGTCAGCTTGTATCTGCTGAAATCTTCGGCCAGGCTGTTAAGCCGGTAGGAAGTAACCAGGAAACAGTCCGCTTCCCCGGAATTCACCGCCTGGAACCGTACTGCCGGGTGATTTACAGGTACAACCTTCCATCTGGGGAAATGCTTTTTCAGGAAGTTCTCATGATAGTGATGCCCTTTTACATGGGCGACGCTTTCGATATCCTTAAGGGAATACTTACGATGTCGTTTCCGGATTACCGCGAACATTTCCGCATGCATGGGCGGGTCCGTCACCAAAATCCCTGCTTTTTCCGCGTCATAATCCGTATAGCTTACGGGAAATACGCAGTCGATCTCTCCCTTTCTTAAAGCATCTAACGCTGTGTCTACGTCGTCGAACGGAACCGGCTCGAAACTCAGTTTTGCGTTTTTTACTCTGGAGGAAGCAATTTCCAGATAATCCTGCAGGGCTCCCGTCAGTTTTCCCGTTTCCGCATCCGTTCCGCAATAGGGAAGAAAGCCGGTCCGGTAACCTACCCGGATCCTGCCGTGGTGAGAAAGCCAGTCGTTTTCGGACGGAGTAAGGTACGCACCGAAATCACTGTTGTAAAAATACTTGCTGTACATCTGCCGGTTGTAATACCGGTTTTCATCCTGGATCCGGTTCATGGCGGCGTCCAGCTCTTTCAGCAAGTCGGGACGATTCCAGTTCACCGCGTAGTAAAACGGAGTAGATCCTACCTTGCAAATCGGTACGGCTCTGCCTGCGTCACTGCCTTTCTTAATGAATGTGCCTATGTACAGATCAATATTGCCCCGGCTCAGTTTTTGCAGGGAATCCCGTTCCCCGCCGGTCAGTTCCACAAGTTCTGTTTTGATGCCGTATTTTTCTGCCCAGGCAAGATACAGATCTTTCTGGACGCTGCCTTTGTTCACTCCGACCCGTTTTCCGTTAAAGGAAGCGTAGTTATCAAGGCTGATGGACTTGTTGTGGTTGGAAACAAAAATATAATACTCCTCTTCTCCCATGGGCAGGGCGGAATACAGCATGTGCTTCGCCCGTTCTTCCGTATGGGAGACATCGCTGAGCAGGTCGATTTCACCCTGCTGCAGCATCTCCAGCAGTTTCGGCCAGCTTGTCTTAACGTATTCATACTCCCAGCCCGTATAGGCAGCGATTTTCTGCTGGTATTCATAGGCATAACCGGACCGTCCGCCATAGGAATCCGTTATGTTGAAGGGCGATTCGTACCAGCCCACCCGTACGGTCTTTTTCCCCTGTTCCGCCGCAAAAACGGACACGGGAACAAGAACTGCCAGCAGAAGGCTGAGGCAGAGGCAGAAAGACAGTATGCTTTTTTTGCTTACCACGGGAGGCGCATTCGTCATGATCAGTTACCTGTCGCAGTGTGTAAACGTTGCTGAGCGCGAACTGCTGTTAATTACATATCTTTTAAAGTATTTTTATCCAGTTTAATCTTATCATAACATATTTCTTTTTGCAACTTATTATCAATAATTACTCATTTTTGTATACAAAAACAGCAGCGGGAAAGCGCTGCTGCAAAATATAGCGAATGATTATGTAATTTCATTGAGCGTTGACCGGGCAACCCGTGAGGGTCCCAGTTTGACGAATGAGCAACGCGAAGCTTGCTGAGCGGGCGGAGTGAGGAAGTGGGAGACGGGTTGCCCCGCAACGCGACTTCGAGTTTCGAAGCCACAGGCGAATGAGTCCATGAAATAGCAAACGCTCACGTTTTTGCGCAGCCTTTCCCGCTGCTGATTTTATTATAATAAATGTTAAATATATATTACGATTTCTCTTCCTGATAGGTTACCGCCACATAGCCGGGGCTGATGATCTGCCGGGCCGTATACCGGTACCGCTTGCCGTCCGGCGAACCGGTAAGGATCCCCTCCGTCTTCTCATCGTTCCAGGCGGCGCGTTTTACATTCGCAAACCACTCCTCCCCCACATAGGGATAGAGTTCCCGTACGCTGCCGCCAAACACTTCGCTGGAGGGCGCCCCGCCTACCTCTTCAAATTTGTGATTTACATAGCAGATGACAGCATCGTCAGCCTCATCCGTCCGTTCACGGGATACATGGTACACGCAGTAGGAAAACGGCAGCCTGTCAAACAGGCGGAAGATCTCCGAAGCATGGGCCAGACTGCTTTGGGCGGAAACCGTGTGGTCATGATCCGCATGGAGACGCAGTTCGCATCGTTTACTCTGTTCCTTCAGATTACGGCTTTCCGAAAAGAGCGAACAACCCACAGACAGATACAGCGTCACCGGCACGCCGTCCACCTGACGGACCGAATCGCCGATCATCTTTGCCTTTTCGCAGATTTCATGCGCTTCTTTCTCGTTTTTGACCTGATGCAGAATCACGAACTCGAGCCCTGCGTAACGTCCCACCGCGCAGGTGTGGCCAAACCCTTCTTTCAGCGCATTGCCCAGGGTTCTCAGGATTTTATCCCCGAAATCGAAGCCGAACTGCTCATTGAAGGCATTAAAGTCGTTGATCATAATATGAACACGGACAAAATCCACGCCCCGCATATAATATTCATCACGGAACACGGCCGCTTCCTCACTCAGGCCGCGGGTATTGAGCAGTCCCGTGAGCAGGTCCCGGCGGGGGATTTCCGTGCCCCGTCTGTCGTTGACGGTCAGCAGCTCCCTATCAATAAAAAAGCCAAGCAGGCCCTGAATCTGGCCGTTACCGTCATACAGCGGAGTTTTACTGGCCAGAATTTCCTTGTTCTCTCCTTCGTTCATGCAAAGGCCGGGCATGAAATGAATGGTTTCGCCCTCGTTGATGACCTGAAACTCGTCGTTCATATAGGCTTCCGGATGGACATGCCACCCTACTTCCTCATCGTTCTTGCCCAGGATCTCCTGAATGGAAGAAAAACCATAGTAATCCAAAAAGGCCTGGCTCGCCCCTGCAAACCGGCGGTCACGGTCTTTCCAGAAAAGCCGCAGCAGATTGGACCGGAGCAGATTGTTCCAAAGGTGGGAAGGCGTAAAATACCCGTCCCCCTCCACTTTTACCTTGTTCTTTCTGAGGAAACAGGTCACGGTTTCGTGCACGTTCCGCATCAGCAGGAAATAGTTGTCCCGGTCGATTTTGAGCAGCGTATATTCCATCCAGGCATATTGCCCGTGGCCCACGCTGGTCCGGAACAGTTCCGATAAACTCACGCACCCGCTGACGGAAAAACGGTCTAAGGCCGTTTGCGGGTTGAACTGACGAAGGAATTCAGCCCTGTCATCGGGATAGATATACTTTTCCGCGTACTCCCTCACCCGTTCCCGAATCCCGTATCTGCCGGAAAGCAAATCTTCCTTTGTGGTGGTATTCAGGGGCCGGATGAGATTATCCCGGACATTCATGAGGGTGATCCGGTCGAAAATATCATTGATCCGGCGGACGAACTCGTCCAGATAGGCGGTGTTCTCCGACTGGGTATCCCTGGTAAGATTGGTGAGCTGGATCAGCACACAGTATTTTTCCCGGGACTTTGCCATGCAGCGCGCTTTCACTTCAAAGTATTCTTCATTGGAAGTGAACAGCATCCTCCCGTCGCCGCCTGTTTTGACGGAATCGATCAGGTTGATCAGCTTGTCGGACAGCAGGTAATAAGGCTGGGGCTGGGACAACATATCCTGGCTTAACGCGATGGAAAACATTTCCGTGCCGGACGCCGTCTCTTCAAAGGCGCTGTTATGAAACAGAACGCTGAAGGAATCCGATGAAAATTCCACCAGCGCCAGCGGGATACTGTTCAGCTGTCTGGCGGTGGTAATCGCGTCATGCTCCTCCCGGGTCATAAAGGGCACCGCGCTGAGAAAATCGATCCGGCCGATTTCGTCATAGTAGCGCCGTTCGTGGGGCGCTTCCGTCCGGATTCCCTTTTCCTGCAGCCGGGCCAGCGCTTCTTCATAGGGCGCAGGTTTACCGAAGTAATAGCCCTGCACTTTTTCGCAGCCCACATTCCGGAGATAGCGGAACTGTTCCTCCGTTTCCACGCCTTCCACCAGCGTGTGGATATCGATGCTCTTGGCCATCTCCACCACCGCGGTGGCGATCCGTTTCGCCCGCAGGTTAAAGGGATGGAGGAAACGCATGTCCAGTTTGATCTCGTCAAAGGAAAACTCCTTGAGGGCATTCAGGGAGGAATAGGCGCTGCCGAAGTCGTCCATCCAGATCTGAAAGCCGGCGGAACGGAACCGTTCCACAATGCCCTTCATCATTTCCTGCTCTTCGGCCATCACGCTCTCGGTAATTTCAAAGTAGATAAAGTCATGGGGAATCTGGTAGTCGCTGACGACCTGGTCCGCAACGGCGAAGATATCGCAAAGGGTAAAGTCCAGCCTGGACAGATTCACCGAAATGGGAATGGGGGTCTCGCCTTTTGTGATACAGCTCCGGATCCGCGCACAGGCCTGCCGGAGGATCGCGGCGTCCAGCCGGTGGATCGCCCGTTCCTTTTCCAGTACAGGGATAAATTCATCGGGATAGATCATACCCAGTTCCGGGTCGATCCAGCGGGCCAATGCCTCAAAGCTGCACAGCTTCCGGGAAGACGTACGGATGACCGGTTGATAATGCGCCTGGATTTCGCGGCGCTCGATTGCCTTTTTATAATTTTTCTTAATGAAATCTTCCAGATTTCTGGCCATCAGCCTTCCTCCTTGTGCCACCGGGATACTTACAGTCAGAAATGTTATTGTCAAATTCAGTTGCAGAATTTATCGAATCACAATCTTTATTGAGAATTCATATTATTATATCATAATTTTAGTATCACTTCAAGATACATCTGTCGCCGGCCACTATGACAGAAACCATACTTGGCGACAGTTGCCATGCTTACAAAGTATAGCAAAGCCCGACAGCGCTGATCCGGAGCTGTATCACAAAAGGCGAGACCCCCATTCCCATTTCGGTGAATCTGTCCCGGGCGGACTTTGACTCCTGCGATATCGTAGAAGAAATCCGGCAGCGGGTAGACGCAGCCGGTATTCCCAGGGAAAAGCTTACCATCGAAATCACCGAAAGCATTATCGGCGCCCATTTTGATTTTATGAAAGAACAGATCGCCCGTTTCCGGGATTTGGGATTCAGGGTCTGGATGGACGATTTCGGCAGCGGCTACTCTTCCCTTGACGTGTTACAGAGCCTGCGTTTTGATCTGATCAAGCTGGATATGCGTTTCCTGCAGAATTTCGACAAAGGCGACACAAGCAAGATCATTCTCACCGAACTGATCCGAATGGCGATCGGACTGGGCATCGATACCATTACCGAAGGAGTAGAGACCAAAGAGCAGGCTGAATTTTTGAAAGAAGTGGGCTGTACCAAGCTGCAGGGGTTCTATTACTGCAGGCCCGTTTCTACGGAAGAGATCCTGGAACGCTATGAAAAGGGTACCCAGATTGGCTTTGAAAACCCGGACGAAGATGAATACTACGCAACCATTGGCAGGGTCAACCTGTACGACCAGGCGGTTATCGCCCGGGAAGCAAGCAGTGACGGCATCCGCCATTATTTTGATACACTGCCTATGGCCATTATTGAATTTGACGGAGAATATTCCCAGACTGTCCGTTGCAACCAGTCTTTCCGGGATTTCATTGACCACTATTACAAATCCGCGCCGGTGGGGGCCAAAGTTCCTTTTGCTTCCCTGCCGGATAACTCCCCCTACAAAAACGCGGTGCTTCAGTGCAGGGAAAAAGGAAAACGCGTTTTCTTTAATCAGGAAGTGGCAAAAGATCTGACCGCCTATTCCTTCGCCCGGCACATTGCCACGAACCCTGTCACCGGGATTAGCGCCTGCGTCAGTGTAATTCTGGGCATCACGGACAACTCGGACCGGGGCGTCACTTACACCCATGTGGCCCAGGCTCTTTCCGCCGACTACATCAATCTGTACTACGTGGACCTGGATACGGAGCAGTTTACCGAATACAATTCCGAACACCGGAAGGATCTTCTGGATGAAGAACGGCGGGGGGACAATTTCTTTGCCGCCAGCCGCCGGGATGCGCTGGATTATATTTATAAAGAAGACCGGGACTATTTTATCAACACCTTTACCAGGGAAAATGTGGTCCGGGCCATTGACGAGCTGGGCGCCTTTACCTTGAGCTACCGCCTCCTGATCAAAGGGGAACCCACCTATGTGAGCATGAAAGCTGTGCGCATGGGCCCCGGCGACAACCATATCATCATTGGCGTCAACAACGTGGACGCCCAGATGAGGCAGAAAGAAGCGCTGGAGCGAATGCAGGCGGAACAGGTCATCTACTCCCGTATTTCTGCTCTGGCCGGCGATTTCCTCAGTATCTATACAGTGGATCCTGAAACAGATCATTTTGTGGAATACAGCAGTTCCCGGAATTACGATACCCTTGGCCTGGCCAAAGAAGGCGACGATTTCTTCGGAATCGCCCGCAGGTTAGGCGAAAAGTTCGTATATACAGACGACCTGCCCATATACCGGGATTTCTTTACCAAAGAAAATATATTGAAGGAAATCCGGAAGAACGGCCTGTTTGTAATGCAATACCGCCTGATTGTCGACGGCAGGCCCGTATACATCAACGCCAGGGCAGCGTTAGTGGAAGAAAAAGAAGGACCTAAACTGATCATCGGACTGAACAACGTAGACACTCAGGTCAAACTCGGA
Source organism: Acidaminococcaceae bacterium (assembly GCA_017443005.1). GTDB lineage: Bacteria > Bacillota > Negativicutes > Acidaminococcales > Acidaminococcaceae > Succiniclasticum. Next base: position 8,233 of record JAFSPK010000033.1, on the reverse strand, counting down.
AAGAAACGGAAAGCGCAAAACAGAGTAAAATAAAAGCAGCATCGAAAATAGCACGCAAAAACGTGAGCGTTTGCTATTTCACGGACTCATTCGCCTGTGGCTTCGAAACTCGGGACTTCGTCCCTCAGACAGTCTCGCCACTACGGCGAATTTCGTCTCATGAAAATACGCAAACGCTCACTATGTTTTGCTTTGCAGTTTCCGATACTGCTTTTTATATTTACTGTGTTACCGGTATCGGACGCACCGGCTTCCGGTTTTCCTCACTGCTTTCCGTTTCCCGGGCTATGAACGCTTCAAACTCTTCCGGCGGCAACGGACGGGAGAAGCAATACCCCTGCACAAAGTCGCAGCCTGCGTTTTTCAGCAGCGTCAGCTGGCTTTCCGTTTCCACCCCTTCCGCGATGACCGGCATCCGCAGGTTCCGGGCGATGTCCAGGATCAGTTCCACCAGGCGCAGATCTTTCTCATCGTTGTCGATATTCATGACAAACGAACGGTCCATCTTTAACGCATCTACCGGCATGGAAGACAGGGCGCCCAGAGACGAATAGCCGGAGCCGAAGTCATCCATTTCGATCTCATAGCCCTTGTTGCGGAGACGTGCCATCACCGCCAGCAGTTCTTCCGCGTTTTCCGTATACGCGGATTCCGTCACTTCCAGCCTCAGGGAATGACAGCTCAGTCCGTTATCTTTCACCAGTCCGTCAAGGATTTCTTCCAGTTTCGGGTCAAACATATCGATCCGGGACAGGTTGACGGAAACCGGCACGGTAACGCCGTATTTTTCTTTCCAGACAGCAATCTGCCGGGCTGCTTCCGCCCACACATACTTGTCAATAATTTCAATCTGGCCGTTCCGTTCAAACAAGGGAATAAAATCACCGGGAGGAATCAGGCCCAGTTCCGGATGCTGCCAGCGTACCAACGCTTCCGCGCTGTCCAGCCGGGGCGGGTCACACTGGATGTTGAATTTAGGCTGGTAATATACCTTGAATTCCCGCCGCTCCACGGCCTTGCGCAGATCGTTCAGCAGGCGTTGGGTATAGGTTTCCCGGGAGCGCATTTCATCGTTATATACCATCAGGTGCCGGTTAGTGCCCCGCACCATGTTGCAGGCCACCCAGGCCCGGTTAAAGCCCAGGGCCGTATCCAGTCCTTTCTGCCAGGGCATAACGCCCATGCGCAGGCGGATATTGGCATTCTGGGACAGCTCGTTCATCTTACCCTGGAACCGATCCAGCAAGACCTGGTAGTCTTCCCGCTGCTCGCAGAAAATTTCAAAACGGTCCCCTTCCACACGACAGGCGATTCCCTGAGTCCCGTCGAGAGCCTCGCTGATTTCCCTACCCAGAGTCCGCAGCACATTGTCTGCGAATTCGCGACCGTTCAGCTCATTGACGGAAAGGAACTGCTCAATATCCAGAACCACAAAATCCATTTTCTGCCCCGGATGACGACGCAGGCGCCGGCTCACATATTCGTTGAAAAAGTTTTTGCTGTACAGCCCGGTCAGTTCATCACGTTCTGCCACGGAAATCAGCCGTTGTCTCTCCATGGCTTTTTGCTCCGCCCTCGCTTTACTCAGCAGCAAGGCAAGGAAGATAACACCGGCAACAGAAATAACCGCGATTACCGCAACCAGATTGTCTTTGACAAATTCCTCTACGGTAACCTTCTTATCTTCGTGGGAATAGGAAGCAAGCGCTGAATAGATAACCTCCGGAGAAACCAGCCCCACGGTCTTGTTCAGGATGGAGTAAAGCTGGAGTTCGTCCCGCCGCAGAGCGAATGACAAGTCCATCTCTTCCCCGGTAGACTGGGATGTAAGTTTCAGTTTCTCGCACTGGCCGGCAATCCGGTTGAACCGGTACATGCTGACCAGATAACAGTCTGCTCTGCCTTCGGCAACTGCCTGCAGGCACTCGTCATCAGTATCAAAGTATATTTTCCCCCACTTGGGGAAATGTTGACTCAGGAAGTTTTCGTGATAGTGATTCCCTTTGGCTACGGCCACGTTCACAACGCCCCGCAGGGAAAACTTCTTCTGGTCGGCCTCCCGCACGATCGCCAGCATGACCGAATGCATGGGCGGATCCGTCAGGATCACGTTGATGCGTTCTCCTTCAAAGTCGGTCATATTCACCGGGAATATGCAGTCCACTTCTTCTTTCCGCAAAGCGGTAATGGCGTCGTTAATGGTGGGATAGGCCACCGGTTCAAAATAGACGTTCGCGTTTTTTATGCTGTCGGCGGCTGCGTCCAGATATTCCTGTAAGGCGCCGGTCAGTTTCTTCTTCCCTTTGTCCTCAGCGCAATAGGGACTGTAATCCGCCCGGTAGCCGATCCGAATCATCCCGTTCCGCCGCAGCCATTGCCGTTCCCCGAAGGTCAGGAAAGAACTGGTACGGCCCCGTTTTACGTATTTTTCAAACAGCAGCTCGTTATAGTACCGGTTTACATCCTGGATCCGGTTCATGGCGGCATCCAGTTCCTTTTTCAGATCGGGGCGCTTTTGATTGACCGCAAAATAAATGGGAGATGAGCCGATTTTACAGATTGACGTGACGTTTTCATCGGCTTTCACGATACTTGCGGAAATATAAACATCGATTTCGCCGTAAATCAGCTTCTGCACCGTATCCTGCTGCACGCTGGTCAGTTCCACAACATCCGCTTCGATGCCGTATTGCCTGGCCCACTCGGCAAATTTCTGCGCCTGCATGCTGCCTTTATCCACGCCGATCTTTTTCCCGTTGAAGGATGAATAGTCATCCATGCTGATGGAGTGGTTCCGGGCGTTCACATAAGCATAATACTCTTCCTCTCCCATAGGCAGGGAAGAATACAGTATGGATCCTGCCCGATCCTCCTTATAGGAAACGCCGCTTAACAGGTCGATCTCACCCTGTTTCAGCATCTCCAGCAGCTGGGGCCAGCTGGCGGTCACGTACTGGTACTCCCACCCCGTATAGGCGGCAATCTTCTGCTGATATTCATAGGCATACCCCGACCGTCTGCCGTTCTGGTCGGTCATATTGAACGTAGACTCGAACCAGCCCACCCGGACGATCTTTTTCCCGGGCATAGTGGCAAAGGCAGACACAGGCAGCAGCACTGCAAGCAGCAACGTGAGACAGAGCCACAGGGAAAGTATTCGATTCTTATTGTAAGCAGAAGGCATCTGTTTCATGATATGTCTCCTGATAATTATACACATAACACTACACGCTAATAGTAACATATTACAACCCGTTTGGCAATTACCTGCCAATGTATACATAAACGTTTTCTTTATGTGTACCTGCGTTTTACTATGAAAAGGCAAAGTCAATTACTCTTTGAAATGTCCAAACGCCCATACCCTGTTCTTGGGTATGGGCGTTTGCCAGTCTTATTTCTTCTTATTTAATTATTTGCATTGTAGCCGCCCGCCATGGGGAGGTTACATCAGCTGGCTGCTGGATGCATTATGCCGACGAATGTCTTCGTCTACCGTATCCATGCCAAAGAGCACTTTCTCCTTCAGGACCTCGCCGGGTTTCGTGTACCAGGTACGGTCAAAGGTGTACTGGCCATGCTCGTTGGTCAGGCGTTCCCGCATCATGTCCACCACGCTGAGGTTATCGCCGTAGAGCTTGCCGTAATACCGACCGGCATCGATCAGGACGGCCCGGTGCGTCCGGACTTTCCCGTCCGCATAAAGCGTAAAGGGCCGCGTCTTGCTGTTTGCCAGTTCCAGGTTGTTCCAGTAGTAGAGCTGTTCCCCGTCCCGGGTCGGTGTGCGCCCGAAGATGGCCAGATCCGTCAGCTTGTTTTCCAGATGGATCTTATCCACCGCCAGCACATCGTCAATGGCCAGATCTCCTTCGTCTACATGGATATTGCCGCGGTTGGCCCAAAGCGTCGGCATATGCGTATTGGTCCTGGAGCGAAGGCTTCCGACGGAAATTTCACCGCTGATGAGCTTCTGGTTGTTCGCGCCCATAGCCGTAACTTCAAATACCGCGTTGCCATTCTTGGCAGCTAACGTCCCAATCGGGATGTAGTTGCCCGTCAGTTCCACATCGGGGCCGGCGCCGCCGCTTGCTTCCGCCGATACCGTATTGACGCGGGATGCTGCCGTATTGTCCTCCATCCGCAGCACCACGGCCTTGCCTTCCGCCAGGTTCAGGAAGAGATCCCCTTTGGTCAGTGACACATGGGTCGTACCGCCGGAAACAATGTTGTTTCCATATACAGAGCCAATGCCCTTGTTGGTTATGGTCGTATTTCCGTTAATGCTGACATCTTGATTCAGTAAAACATTTCCTTCTTCGGATACCAATATATCCAGATTTTCCGCCGAGATTTTTTTGCCTACAACAACACTACCCTTCTCCGTCTTCATGAACACAGTATCGGTTACAGTGATGTTGTCGGCCATAGCAATGTCGCCCGTACCCCGGGTCTCCGCCGTCAGGTTCCGGCCTGCGGTTACACGGTCAGTAATCAACAGGTCGCCGTTGGTCATAATCAGGCTCGCGTCCTGGCCCGCAGCCAGCTTGCCGTTCAGGCCGAAGATGATGTTCTGGCCGTCCTCGTCTGCCACATATTCTTTGTTGGCGGCATGTACGGTAATATCACCGACTGTCGTGGAAGTCTTGCCATAAATCTCAATGACGCCGTCGCCTGCAGTCAGGTTCACATTCTTATATGCCGCTACCGTCTTTACGTCCTTGCCGTTGTCGCCAATCAGGATATACCCTTTGTTCGACAGGATATCTACACTGCCCTGCGTCGATTCAACCTTCTTGCCTACCAGCACATGACCATTGTTAATCGCCACAGAAATGTCGCCCTTGGCGGTAACCTCCTCGCCTACCAGGATGATGCCTTCGTAGTCGGTGTCTGCAGAGCCTTTGTCCACAGTCATGTTGATATTCCCGCCGGCGGTAACCGTCTCGCCTATCAGGATGTTGCCGCTGCCCACAGTCATGTTTACATCTTTGTCGGCGGTTACTTTCTCGCCAACCTGAATGTCGCCGTCTTTCACAGTCATGTTTACATCTTCGCCTGCGGTAATCTTTTTGCCTATGATAATATCGCCCGTACCGACTTGCGCGTTTACCGTACCGTCTACGTCAACATTCTGCTTAAAGTTCACATCGCCTTCATTATCTACCGTCACCGTCAGGTTCCGTTGAGCCTGGGTATTGCCCGTTACATCAATGCTGCCGTTATAGGTATGGATGTTCAGGTCGCGGCGCGATTCCAGCTTGCCGTCCTGGGTGATTATGACATTCCGTTCAGCTACATCGTTCCCGTCCTTTTCCAACGCTACTACGGTAATATCCCCGTCCTGGGTCTTTGTCGTACCATTCACGGTAATTTCGCCGTCCGCCACAAACAGGTCGATGTCGTTCTTTGCCAGAATAGCATTGTCTGTTTTCACTTCACCAACCTTGATCTTGCCTTGTGCAACCCCTACAGCCACGCTTCCTTCCGTAGATGTAATGGAAGTCTTAACCGTTACGTTACCCGTCTCAACGGAAATCGTAACGTCGCCTGCAGCCTTCACCTTGCCGGTTCCGTCCGCTTCGCCCACAGTCACATTGCCCGTGCCCACGGTCATGGTTACATCCTTGCCGGCAGTTACGTCTTCGCCTACAGTAATGTCGCCCTTAACGGTCTGCATCGCTATACTGCCCTTCTCGGTCTTTACAGTATGACCTATCGTAATATCGCCTTCTTCTGTCTTCATGGACAGGCTGTTCTGCACCGTCAGGGATTCTCCAAGGGTAATGTTACCCCTTCCTTCCGTCTGCGCATGGAACGTGCCTTTTGCCGTCACGTTTTTCGTCACCACCAGATCGCCGTTCTTGGCAACCAGATACGCGTCATTGCCCGATTCCAGTTTTCCGTTGTTACCAAAGACGATGTTCTGTTCCGCCCCGTTCGGGTCATACGTTGCATTAGCAGCTTTCACCCTGATGTCGCCTTCTACGGTAGACGTCTTACCGTCAATCGTAATCTGGCCGTTTTCCGTCTCCATCGTCACATTCCCTTTAGCTTTTACGGTATCTTCTGCTTCCGGATCGTTGCCGATATGGATATTGCCACTGACCATCTTCACAGTAACGTTTCCATTTTGAGATTCTACGGATTTTTCAATGTTTACGGCACCGTTGGTAACCGCAACGCTCACATCATTCTTTGCAATTACGCTGCCGCTTCCGTTGCTGCCTACCGTAACTTTACCGGACGTAACGGTCATGTTCACTTCGTTGCCTGCAGTTACATCGGCGCCTACCGAAGCCTCACCTGACTTCACGTCCATATTGACATCATGACCGGCAGTTACATTTGCGCCCACGGTAATGTTGCCCTCAGCAAGAGTCTTCAGATTTACATCGTTGCGAGCGTCTACATTGGCGCCTACCGTTACGCTGCCAGTAGTTACTGTTGCATCCACATTCTTGCCAGCTTCGATGTTTTGCTTCACGTCGATGCTGCCGTCTTCGACTTCCAATTTAACATCTTCGACAGCCTTCACGTTACCGCCTACCGTTACACTGCCTTTGGTAACCGTTGCATCCACGTTTTTGCCTGCTTTGATGCTGTCATCAATGTTGATTTTCCCTTCACCGGTCGTCAGCGTTACATTGCCGTCCTGGGATTCTACGGATTTCTTAACGTTTACGTCGCCTTTCGTAACAGTAACGTTCACATCGTTCGTTGCAAGTACGCTTCCTTTGCCGTTGTAGCCTACCGTAACGTCGCCCTCACCCATGGTCATGTTAACTTCGTTGGCAGCTTTTACATTGGCTCCTACATTGATTTCACCTTTCTTCACTGTCATGTTCACATCGGCGCCAGCCTCTACGTCAGCTCCTATCTTAATGTTGCCCTCAGTGATAGTCTGCATATTCACGTTTTTGCTTGCGGTTACATTCTTACCTACGTCGATATAACCCGTATCGGTGGTCATGTTAACCGTGCCGGCCTTGATTTCATTACCTACCTTAATGTTACCCTTCTGGGTCGTCATGGTCATTTCGTTGTTCACATTAACATCGTTGCCCAACGAAATATTGCCCTCTCCGATAGTTCCCACTTTAAGGTTACGGCCCGCTTTGACATCATCGGTCACAACCAGATCGCCGTTCTTTATAGACATCTTCACGTCCTGGGCTGCCACAATCTGGCCATTCGCATCAAATACAACGCTCTTGTTGCCTGTATTATATGCAGCGTGCTCAACTGTTACATTCACATCGCCGGTTTCCGTTGCGGTCTTGCCAAGGATGGTAATCGTACCGTTCTTGGATGTCAGGTTCACATCCTTGTATGCCGATATGGTATCTGCCTCTTTGTTGTCGCCAATCTTAATGTTGCCATTGTTTGCCGTCACGTCCACATCGCCGGTCTGGGATTTCACGGTCTTATCTACAGCAATATCGCCGCTGTTCACAGTCAGGGCCACATCGTTTTTCGCAACCACGTTGCCTTTTCCGTTGCTGCCTCCCACCTGGATGTTACCCGTACCTTTTACGGTCATGTTAACATTCTGGCCTGCATTGATGTCTTCCCCGATCGTAATATCGCCGTTATTGGTCGTTGCGGTCACGTTACCCGTTACGTCCACATTCCGCTCAAAGGTTACGCTGCCTTCATTATCAATCGTAACCGTCATATCCTCTTTCGCCAGGGTATTGCCCGTTACTTTAATATCACCGTTCGTTACGTGCATCGTCAGATCGCGGCCCGAATCCAACATACCGTTCTCTGTGATCACGATATTCTTATCGTTCTTTTCATTCAACGCTTCTACAGTAATATCGCCTTCCTGGGTCTTGGTGGTGCCGTTCACAGTGATGGTGCCGTCCGTTACATTCAGGTTGATGTTCTCCTTCGCCAGGATCGCGTTTGCTGTATCCACTTCACCCACATAGATATCGCCGTTTTCTGCTTTTACGGATACGCTGGCGTTGGTTGAAGTAATCGAGGTTTTGACTGTCGTGCCACTGTTTTGCGTCGTACCGTCGTTTTTCGTCGTAATCGCAACATCGCCGACTGCGGTAATCCTGCCGGTGCCGTCTTCTTCGCCGACGATAACATTACCGCTCGTCGTTACGTCCAGCTTCACCTTGCCGCCTGCAGTTACGTCTTCGCCTACCAGAATAGTACCAGTGCCCGCAGTCATGGTTACATCCTTGCCTGTGGTGATCGTTTTACCTATGGTAATATTACC
>JAFSPK010000032.1:0-10412 GCA_017443005.1 Acidaminococcaceae bacterium | reverse complement strand
GTACCAGCCCAGGAAACGACCGATCTTCACCGCATGTTCAAAGGTCAGATCTTTGTTGGCTTCGCCGCGGAAGCCGTCTGTACCGAAATATTTACCCATGGTTACATTTCCCCCTTATGGATGATTTCTCCGCTGTTCTTCCAGATGGAATCAGCAGGTACAACGCCTCTCACACAGGAGGTGGGATAGACATTGCTGTTCCGGCCGATGACCGTGCCCGGATTCATAACCGCGTTGCAGCCGACTTCCACGTGGTCCCCCAGCATGGCGCCGAACTTCTTGATTCCGGTTTCAATCTGTTCCGTCCCGTTGTGGACGACGACCAGTTTTTTATCCGCCTTTACGTTGCTGGTGATGCTGCCGGCGCCCATGTGGCTGTAATAGCCAAGGATGCTGTCGCCAACGTAGTTATAATGGGGAGTCTGTACGTGATCAAAGAGAATCACGTTTTTCAGTTCCACGGAGTTGCCCACTACGCAATCCGCGCCCACTAATGCGGTGCCGCGGATAAAAGCGCCGTGACGGACTTCCGTGTTAGGCCCGATGATGCAGGGCGCACCCAGATACGCGGTGGGGAATACGGTTGCGGTTTTATGAACCCAGACCTGAGGTTTTACTTCTTCATAGTCATCGCCCAGGGTGGGACCCAGCTTCAGGATCAGTTCCTTGATTCCTTTCAGGGCTTCCCAGGGATAGGTGAAGCCTTTCAGGTAATCGGCAGCCAGGGTATGATCCAGATCATACAGATCGGTAATGGTATACATGAATTACAATCTCTCCTTCTTTTCGATATCCAGGAAATATTTGTAGGTGTCTACGGTCAGTTCGCCGCAGGCCGCTTCATCGCAGGCGATGATCGCTCCGTTGTGCATCTGCAGGGCGCTGCAGGTCCATTTGTGGGACATGCCGCCTTCTACGGTAGCCGCCAGCGCTCTGGCTTTGTTGTGGCCGTTGATCAGGATCAGCACTTCCTTGGAATCCGTTACGGTGCCAACACCGACAGACAGAGCCTGGGAGGGAACCTTTTCCGGATCGTTGCCGAAGAAACGGGAGTTGACGATACGGGTGTCCGTGGTCAGGTTCCGCAGGCCGGTACGGGAAGCCAGGCTGGTGAAGGGCTCGTTAAACGCGATGTGGCCGTCCACGCCGATGCCGCCCATGAACAGGTCGATGCCGCCGTAGGAAGCAATCTTGGCTTCGTAATCCGCACATTCCTTCACCGGATCTTTGGTCATACCGTTGAGGATGTTGATGTTCTCCGGTTTCATGTCCACCAGGTGATTAAAGAAATTGTCGTGCATGAAGTACCAGTAGGACTGGTCGTGTTCGTGGGGCAGACCCAGGTATTCGTCCATGTTGAAGGTAACCACGTTGGCGAAGCTCAGTTCCCCGGCCTTGTTCATGCGGGCCAGTTCCTTATACACGCCGATAGGGGAAGAACCGGTGGGCAGACCCAGTACGAACGGACGGTCCTTTTCGGGACCTGCGTTATGCGCTTTAATACGGCTTGCGATATAGTTGGCGGCCCAAAGGCACATTTTTTCATAATTATCCTGAATAACGACTCTCATTATTTCATTCTCCTTTTTCTTTTTACAGTTTTTTAATTTTGAAACTTCTTACAGTGACAAGAGAACCTCTGTTACGGTTTTAATTCCGCTTTTTGCTTTCCCTTTCACGATGCACTGCGCACCGTGGCAGCATCCGCCGAGTCTTTCGACAACTGCCAATCCTCGTCACCCGTTCAGGGCCTGGCGCTATAGAACCTCCTGCTTACCCTCCCCGGTCAGAGATTCCATTTACTTTTGGGGTACCTTATTGACGTATCCCCGTCTGAAACGTTGCAAAGTGTTTTAACGCAATATGTTGGTTGAACCTTTACAAACCACTCCTAATTATAGTAGGAAATTGCGATGGCGTCAATAAAAAATTGGGATTTGTACATCGTCCTGCCCGGGTGGCGCTGCCTTCATAGCGCGTCGCTAACGCTTCGGGTCGCGTTGACGGGGCAATCCGCCTCCCACTTCCTCACTGCGCACGGTCACTCTGCTCGCGTTGCTCGATATCGTCAGACTGGGATCCTCACGGGTTGCCCCGTCAACGCTCAACAAAAGCACAAGTTCCTCGCGCCCTGCGGGGCACGCGACGCTTATTCAGGCGGCGTCAGCCCGGGCATATAAACTGCAACTTTTATGTACGCACAAGTATGCGGACAAAATCGGAGCGTTACACTCCGGCCCCGTCAAAGCAGGGGATGAATTCTCCGCAGGCTGATTCTTCTTCCTGCACGAACCCGTCTTCGATACCGCTGTCGAAGAGATAATCTTCCACTTCTTTGTATTCTTCCGGCGTAACCTTCCGGTTCAGTTCCGGGTATTCGTTGGCACGGCCGCAGGGAACGTACTGGTGCATGAGGCTGAACATCACATCCCCGGGCTTAAAGGTATGCGCCACCCAGTCAATGACGCGTTTCGTATTCTCCAGAAATCCCGGCAGCACCAGATGGCGGATGATGACGCCGCTCTGCATGATGCCGTCTGCATCCAGCCTGTAGGGGCCGACCTGCCGGAACATTTCCAGAATGGCTTTCCGGCTGATGTTCCAGTAATCGTAGGCATTGCCGTATTTCAGTGCCAGCGTATCGTCGCTGTATTTCAGATCCGGCAGCCAGATCTGTACCTTGCCTTCGAATTTCAGCAGCGTGTCCGTGGCTTCAAAGCCGCTGCTGTTGTATACCACAGGTATCGGCAGCTTCTCGTCCAGGCTTTGCAGAATGGAATAGGCGAAGTGGGTAGGGGTGACTAAATCAATATTATGTACGCCCTTGTCAATCAGTTCGTGATAGATTTCTTTCAGCCTTGACACGGAGATTTCCTTTCCTTTGTTCAGGCAGCTGATCTCGTAATTCTGACAGTAACAACAGTGCAGATTGCAGCCGGTGAAGAACACGGTTCCGGCGCCTTTTGTGCCGCTGAGGCAGGGCTCTTCCCACATATGGACACCGGCCCGGCACACTACCGGCAAAATCCCGACGCCGCAGCAGCCGAACATGCCGTCGGTATCATTGACGCTGACGGGACGATCAACGCCGCAGCGGTGAGGGCAAACGTAACATAACATGGCAGAGGGCTTCCTTTCTATGTTTTTGGTTCATGATTATACTGTAAATCCGATAACATCTCATTGTGTTTTACTACTTGCATTATATATATTTTATCACAGAAAGGCTGATGCTGCAGAAAATGTTCCGGCTCGTTGACAAGTTCCGATTATAAAGGATATAATAAAACACAGAAAGGTCATGTGACTGACGGAAGTGGATTCACCACATGGAGCATGACTGTGAATGCCGACCGTCTGGGCGAAAGCACAGGACTGGCCGGCTTTTGCTTTTATAGCAGTGAAGTGTTTGACCGGATCATCCTGTCGAATCAGTCTTTTGTAAAAATTGAATCAGGTTTAAAACAAAACCGCAAGGAGGAACTGCACATGAATGAAATGGCGCTGAAGTATGGCTGCAACCCCAATCAGAAGATCGCGAAAGTGTATATGAAAGACGGGAAGGATCTGCCTTTTACCGTACTGAACGGACGTCCCGGTTTTATCAATCTGCTGGATGCTTTTAACAGCTGGCAGCTGGTAAAAGAATTAAAAGAAGCGACAGGTTTACCTGCTGCGGCTTCCTTTAAACACGTCAGCCCGGCTGGCGCCGCAGTGGCCACAGAGCTGAGCGACACCCTGAAGAAGGTCTATTTTGTAGACGAACTGGAACTGACACCCATTGCATCCGCCTACGCCGCGGCCCGGGGCGCAGACCGTATGTCTTCCTACGGCGACTTTGCCGCCCTGTCCGATATCTGCGACAAAGAAACGGCACTGTTGCTGAAACGGGAAGTTTCCGACGGGGTCATTGCCCCCGGTTATACGGAAGAGGCCCTGGAGATCCTGAAAAGCAAACGGAAAGGTACTTACCTTGTGATGCAGATGGATCCGGATTATGTTCCGGAGGAACAGGAGACCAAGCAGGTTTTCGGTATTTCCTTCGAACAGAGCCGCAACAATGCAAAGATTACGGCAGACCTGCTGGCAGAGCGTCCTACCAGGAACAAAGAAATTCCCGACGCAGCTGTCCGCGATCTGCTGGTGGCGCTGATTACGCTGAAATACACCCAGTCCAATTCGGTCTGCTATGTAAAAGACGGTATGACCATCGGTGTGGGGGCCGGGCAGCAGTCCCGCATCCACTGCACCCGCCTGGCCGGTAATAAAGCGGACATCTGGTGGCAGCGGCAGAACCCGAAAGTCATGGCCCTTCCCTTTAAGGCGGATATCCGCCGTCCGGACCGGGATAACACCATCGACGTGTACATTTCTGATGACTATGAGGACGTGCTGGCGGAGGGAACCTGGCAGCTGTTCTTTACGGAAAAGCCGGAACCGCTGACCAGGGAAGAAAAGAAGGCCTGGGCGGCAAAATTGACTGGCGTTGCCTTAGGCAGCGACGCTTTCTTCCCCTTCGGCGACAACATCGAACGGGCCCACCGCAGCGGCGTACAGTATGTGGCGGAAGCCGGCGGCTCCATCCGTGACGACCATGTGATCGAAACGGCGGACAAGTACAATATGGCAGTTTCCTTTACCCATTTACGGCTGTTCCATCATTGATATATGAACCATTCATTTTTTCGTCAGGATACTGTGGAACTGGCCCGGAAGCTGTTAGGCTGCCTGCTGGTATACCGTACACCGGACGGCATTGCCGGCGGCATGATCGTTGAAACAGAAGCCTATGTGGGCGCCATTGATAAAGCCTGCCACGCGTACCGGAACCGGAGCGAACGCACGGAGATCATGTACCACGACGGCGGGTATGCCTATGTGTATTTCATTTACGGTATGCATCACTGTTTTAACGTGGTAACCGGTCCTGAAGGAGAAGGCAACGCTGTCCTGATTCGGGCACTGGAACCGGTCATTGGACTTGAGCTGATGCAACAGCGGCGCCATACGAAGACCGTCCGGCATTTATGCAGCGGACCGGGGAGAGTGTGTCAGGCTTTGGGCATTACCAAAAACGAATACGGACTGGATTTGTGCGCGGCGGACAGCCCGCTGCGTCTGATTTGTTACCGGAACATTCCGGAGACACAGATCGTTGCAACGCCCCGCATCAACGTAGCCTATGCGGAAGAAGCCGCGGCCTGGCCCTGGCGGTTTTACGTGAAAGATAATCTGTATATATCAAAATAAAGAACAACCCTCATTCCGATTCATGTCTTTGAGCCGGAATGAGGGTTTCCTTTTGTTTTAACGGCCTGGTGCAGTGGCAGCTCTCCCGAACAAAGCAATAAAATGAAGAGATGATAAGCTGCTTGGATACAAGACATACAGACTGCCTATATTTATAACAGAGAGCAGGCTGAAAAACCGCACCTCGACTGGAGTTGCAAAAAAAGTCCGGTCACTGAAGTGACCGAATAGGGGAATCTGGGTTTATTCAAGCAGCAGCGTCCGTCCGTTTTTCAGTGTGACTCCGCGGGAAAGGGCGTCTCCACATTCTGTATTGCCGATGTATCCGTATTTCAGCATTTCTTTCAATACCAGCCGCACCCGTTTGGCGCAGCCGGCCGGATTTTCGTAAGGGTTCAGGGCGCTGGGGGCGTATGGCATGGCGGCCAGCATGGCGCTTTCGGGGAGTGTCAGCCTGGCCGGTTCTTTGCCGAAATATTTCTTTGCAGCGTCCCGGATGCCGTAAGCGCCGGCGCCGAAGTACGTAGTGTTAAAATAGATTTCCAAAATCTCATCTTTGGAATATTTCTGTTCCACCCGTGTGGCCAAAATGGCCTCTTCCGCTTTCCGGGTGAAGGTCTGCTCGCTGCTGAGGAATACGTTCTTCACCATCTGCTGGGTGAGGGTGCTGCCCCCTTGCTGTACTTCGCCTGCCTTCAGGTTGGCAAAAGCCGCCCGGGCGATACCAACATAATCCAGGGCGCCGTGTTTGTAAAAATCGTGATCTTCTATGGCAAGCAGGGCTTTCCGGGTGTGGTCCGGGATCCTCTGTAAGAATACCCAGTCCGGATCGGAACGCAGCGACGTTACCGTTTCTTCCACATGCCAGACGGTGGATACTTTCACTAACGCGGAATCACCGCCCTGTTTTACCTGTTTTCCCAGTTTGTCGGCTCCTTTGGCGGCAGAATCCGCCAGCTTTCCGGCCTTATCTGGCAACGTAGCGCCATCAATTGCTTTCCCTGCGGATTTTGCCGCGTCGCCGACCTTGTCAGTCACGGCTTTTGCCTGCTGCCCGGTCAGGTCGATGATGTTTTCTATTTTAGGATTCTTTTTAAAGTCATCCGCTGCCTGGCTTATCGGTTTGGGAATCTCAGGCTGCGGACCTAACATACTAAAGCCGATAAAAAGCAGAATGAAGAGGACCGTCAGTCCCACTATCTGCGGAAGACGGCTTTTCTTTTGTTTCTTCTTGCGCATGGTATCTCCGTGAAAAGAATATTTTGCGGGTCAGGGAAAGACAGGAGCAAACAGTAGGAAACGATTGTGTCATTCCATGAGATGAAATTCGCCGTCGTGGCGAGACTGTTTGAGGAGCGAAGCTCCGAGTTTCGAAGCCACAGGCGAATGAATCCATGGAATAACAATCGTTGACGTGTTTGTGACGTCTTTCCCTGACCTGCAAATTGTGTTTTTAAACATTTGATACCATCATTTTACCAATTGGAAGCGCATTTGGCAAAGCCACTTTGTGAAATTTTAACTATTAAAATGTGAAAGAATATGGTACAATACTAAATTATAACAGGAAAGCCTTTTACAGCCTGTTCTTTACTTCCATACAGATGAGAGGGGTTATCATGAAATTAAAGCATAAGGACTTGTTGTGCATCCACGATTTATCGACAGAGGAAGTGCTGCTGATTCTGGACGTGGCGAAAAAGCTGAAAAAGATGCAGAAACTGGGAGTTCCTCATGAATTCTGCAAGGGCAAGACTCTGGCCATGATGTTTTCCAAAGCATCCACCCGTACCCGTGTTTCCTTTGAGACGGGCTTCCATCAGCTGGGGGGTCATGCTATCTATCTGAACGACCGGGATTCCCAGATTGGCCGCGGTGAACCGATCCGTGATACTGCCCGGGTGCTGTCCCGTATGGTGGACGGCATCATGATCCGTACGTTTTCCCATGATTCCGTTATCGAATTGGCAGAATTTGCGTCCATTCCCGTCATCAACGGGCTGACGGATCTGCTGCATCCCTGTCAGGCCCTGACGGACCTGCTGACCATTGAAGAACAGCTGGGCTCTTTAAAAGGCCGTAAGCTGGTGTATGTAGGGGACGGAAATAATATGGCCCATTCCCTGATGTACGCCTGCGCCAAAGTCGGCATGGATATGGTCTGCGCCAGCCCGAAAGGCTACCAGCCGGATCCGATGGTTTTGAAACAGGCGCAGGAAGACGCGGCGCAGACAGGGTGTACCATTTCCGTGGAAGAAGATATCGCCAAAGCAGTCAAAGGCGCTGATGTATTATATACAGATGTCTGGACCAGCATGGGACAGGAAGCGGAACGGGAAATCCGTCTGAAAGCGCTCCATGATTACCAGATCAACAGCGAACTGCTGAAGGCGGCCAACCCCGGGGCTATTGTGCTGCACTGCCTGCCGGCCCACCGGGGCGAGGAGATTACGGAAGAGGTACTGGAAGGACCGCAGTCCTTTGTGTGGGATCAGGCGGAAAACCGTCTGCATACACAGAAAGCCATTATGGTGCTGCTGATGAGCGATGCGGACCTGTGATGCATATCGTTTCAGCGCAGGCTGCGTCTGGCTTTTTCAGTATTTCAAAGTGCAACAGCACGCTATGCAATGCATGAAAGATTTTATAATTATTCAAAAAAAATGAAAAAAATTGCATAAAAACACTTGCATTTTTTTCTTTACGTGCTACAATAAGCGTGTTAAAACTTTATCTGCAGCAACTGCGACAGGCAGAGCTATGCAGGAAAACACTATTACGACAAGGGAGGCCCTTTAAAATGGCAAAAGTAAAAAAGGAAGACATCAAAAAAGTTGTATTAGCATACAGCGGCGGTCTGGATACCTCCGTTATCATCCCCTGGTTAAAGGAGAATTATAACAACTGCGAGATCATCGCGGTCTGCGCTGACCTGGGTCAGGGCGACGAACTGGCTCCGGTGCATGACAAGGCTATCAAATCCGGCGCCAGCAAATGCTACATTCTGGACCTGAAAGAAGACTTCATCGCCAATTATGTATGGCCCTGCGTAAAGGCCGGCGCCGTATATGAAAAGAAATATCTGCTGGGGACGTCCTTTGCCCGTCCGCTGATCGCTAAGCATCTGGTGGACATTGCCCACAAGGAAGGCGCCGATGCGGTGGCTCACGGCGCTACCGGCAAGGGCAACGATCAGGTACGTTTTGAACTGACCGTAAAATCGCTGGATCCGGATCTGGCCATTATCGCTCCCTGGCGTGAATGGGAACTGCGTTCCCGCGATCAGGAGATCGATTACGCGGCAGCTCATAACATTCCCATTCCCGTATCCCATGAAGACGACTATTCCATGGACCGCAACATGTGGCATCTCTCCCATGAAGGTTCCGATCTGGAAGACCCCTGGAACGCGCCTCAGGCGAAGATGTTCCGGGTAACCTGCACGCCGGAGACCGCGCCGGATAAACCGGAAATGATCGAGCTGGAATTCGAACAGGGTGTTCCGGTATCCGTAAACGGGAAAAAGATGAGCCCGGCCCAGCTGGTGGAAACCCTGAATGCCATCGGTATCCGCAATGGCGTAGGCATCAGCGATATCGTGGAAAACCGTCTGGTGGGCATGAAGAGCCGCGGTGTGTATGAAACCCCGGCGGGCGCCATCATCTACTATGCCCACAATGAACTGGAAAACCTGTGCCTGGACCGGGATACCTATCATTACAAAGAAGGCCTGGCCATCAAATACGCGGAACTGGTGTATGACGGAAAATGGTTCTGCGCGCTGCGGGAAGCTTTGGAAGCTTTCGTTAATGAAACCCAGAAGACCGTTACCGGTACGGTACGTCTGAAACTGTATAAAGGAAACATCATCAGCGCCGGCGCCAAATCCCCGTATTCCCTGTACAGCAAGGAATATGTGACCTTCGGCGAAGACGAAGTGTATGATCAGAGCGACGCAACCGGTTTCATCAATCTGTTCGGCCTGCCGTTAGCCGTACGGGCCATGATGAAGAAAGGCACGTTGAAATAATGGCCAAATTGTGGGGCGGTCGGTTCAGTAAGAATACGAACGAATTAGTGGACGCATTCAATGCGTCCATTAATTATGATAAGCGTTTGTATCAGGAGGATATTCGGGGCAGTATTGCCCATGCCAAGATGCTGGTAAAATGCGGCATTATTCCGGAGGCAGACGGAACGAAGATCGTGGCGGGGCTGCAGGATATTCTGAAGGACATTGAAGCCGGCAATTTTGAATTCAGCGTAGCGCTGGAAGATATCCATATGAACGTGGAAGCGCGCCTGACGGAACGGATCGGGGATGCGGGGGCAAGACTGCATACGGCCCGGAGCCGCAACGACCAGGTGGCGCTGGATATGCATATGTATATGAAGCGGCAGATCGTGGAGGTAGCGGAACTGCTGCTGGAGTTTGAAAAAGCGATCCTGACTGTGGCAAAGCAGCATGACAAGACCCTGATGCCCGGCTATACCCATCTGCAGCGGGCCCAGCCTATTACCTTCGCCCATCACCTGCTGGCTTATTTTAATATGCTGCAGCGTGACTTCCGCCGCCTGCTGGGCGTGTGGGAGGATGCGGACATTATGCCCCTGGGAGCCGGGGCCATTGCGGGAACCACGTTCCCCATTGACCGGTTCTATGTAGCGGAGCAGTTAAATTTTAAAAATGTGTATGCCAACAGCATGGACGCGGTCAGCGACCGGGATTATGTGCTGGATTTCCTTTCTTTTGCCTCTGTATTGATGATGCACATGAGCCGCCTGTCCGAAGAGCTGTGCCTGTGGAGCAGTACAGAGTTCGGTTTTGTGGAGCTGGACGATGCTTTTGCCACAGGTTCCTCCATGATGCCCCAGAAGAAAAATCCGGATATTTCCGAGCTGGTGCGGGGCAAGACGGGCCGCGTCTACGGCGAGCTGATGGCTATGCTGACTACATTGAAAGGCTTGCCGCTTACGTATAATAAAGATCTGCAGGAAGACAAGGAAGGCCTGTTTGATGCCATTGACACGGTGAAGTTTACGCTTCAGGTCTACAGGGACATGATCGCTACCATGACGGTAAATACTGACCGGATGCGGTGGGCGGTGTCTCACGATTTTTCCAATGCTACGGATCTGGCAGACTATCTGGTCCGGAAAGG
>JAFSPK010000031.1:0-68912 GCA_017443005.1 Acidaminococcaceae bacterium | reverse complement strand
TAACCGCTGTTCCGGATAGTCCGTATAATAATCCGGATCGTCTCTGCCAAGGCATAACTGCGAGCAGGCTTTAAGGGAAAAACCCTGCGTATTACCGCGGAAGAAATTCCGGTCATGGTTGCCCAGACAGCCAAAAAGAGGCAAATCCAATGACTTAATATCCGCAAGCACCCTGCCGGCATAACGGTGCGTCCAGACCGTCGGCAAAAGCCCGTCGGTAATGTCCCCCAGTTGGATGACTCCGTCCGGTCTGATACACTGCTTTGCGGCAGCCAGAGACGCTACTGTACTGGACCAGTTACAGCCTGTCGTATAATGAATATCCGTCAACAGAAAAAACACCAGGTCGTCCAAGCGTCTGCATTGCTGTACGCGTTTGGCCACCCGTTCCGCTTCCTCCTCAATCCAGGGGGGCAACGGCTCTGCACTACGCTCTTCACCCTCCCAGCGGAAAAAATCCGCCAGGGTAGTTCCGTCATCCCGGATATCTGCCCGCACGGTGATGCGTACATAAGCCGGTTCAGAGAACAAACAGGGACCGGTTTTCCATTGAAACGCAGACTTATCCGGATAAAACACGGTCAGATTCGCTTCCGGCGGATAGGAATACGTATAAATATATTGTGGATCCGGTTCCGAGGAGTACATCGCAATCTGATATTCCAGATCCGGTTTCAGCGGTACAAGCTGTTCCCCTGCATAAACCCGCATCGGCTCAAAATTGACAGCCGCGCCTTGTGACGGGCACAGAAAACCGCTTTGCCTGTCCGCATCACAGCCCGCTTCCATTGGAAACTGCTTTAACTCACTGCGCACGACGCCACCTCAGGAAATCTTCCATAATTTCGGCCATTAAGACAGATTCTTCCGGCCGCAACTTGTAATCCCTGCCGGCATGTCCCCGGACCCGGTACAAAAAATCCCCCAGTTCATAGCGCAGGCCGTCTCCCAGAAAATCATTGGAGAACACCTGTATATCATGGGGGTCTTCGCGATGGACTTCAAACACTCTTGTTTTCCACCAGGGCGCCTGCACGCGGATATAGCCGTTTGTGCCACTGACTGTCAGTTCTCCTGCGGACTTTATACCCAGACCGGTTTTGGCCTCAGCCATCTTATCCCCGCAGGAAACTAATACTTTTGTATAGCTGTCCACCCTGTTTTTATTCAAAACAGACTGAAAATGCCATTTCAGATTCTTCGTGCCCAACAGTTTTACAATGGGCAGAAGGGTATAACTGCCGAATTCCGTAAAACTGCCGGCGCAGACAGGATCGTCCCATTCCCGGCAATGTTCGGGCGTCAGACGGGTAAAGCAGCTTTCCACATCATGGATTTTCCCAATGATCCCACTTCTGACAAGGGACAACAGGTTCAGAAACCCGGGGCAGTACGCGGTCTTAATGCCTTCCATTAACACAATGCCCGATTTTGCTGCCAGTTGAAACAGCTCCAGCGCCTGGGAACCAGACAGAGTCAGTGGTTTCTCACACAATAAGTGTTTCCCTGCCAGAAGTGCAGCTTTGGCATATTCATAATGGGTGGCATGGGGCGCAGCAATATACACCGCATCCACCATGTCAAACAGTTTTTCCAGTGTACGGGCCTTGGAAAGAGAAGTATGCTCCTCCAGAAAGCGTCGCAGCGTTGCCGACCGGTCCGGTTCCGGATGATACAGCGCTACCGGCGCGATATCCCGGATATATCCCACTTCCTGCATAAACCGCCGGGCAATGCGTCCGCAGCCAATGAGACCCAGATAAAGGGGCGAATTCCCGATTCCCCGCAACGCGGAAGAAGAAACGCCCGGCGTACGCGTCAGGTATACGACCTCACAAAAGGACTGCAGATAATCAAATTTTCCGTACCAGTCATCCCCGACGGTAAAAACCGCAATCCCGTATTTCTCAATATCCTCCACCTTTTGACCGTCATGGTCCTCAATGACCACTTCGTCTACACAAGCAAGGCTGCGGACATTGGCGATTCTTTGTTCAAGCGAATCAACCACACAGTATTTGCCCCGATGATAGGCATACTGCTCCGTAGTCACCCCGACAATGAGATAATCTCCCAGCGCTTTTGCCCTCTCCAACAGTCGTTTATGGCCTTCATGGAACAAGTCGAAGACACCATAGGTAATGACTTTTTTCATTTTCCCAACAACTCCTTGCGATAAAGTCGGTAGTCACGATGCGGATCAATAATCATATCACCTTTGACATGCCCTGTCCGCGCTTTCTCCGGTGGAAGCTGAGTATAGTCCCCATACATCCTTCGCAAAATTTTATCATATCTGGCAGGCGCCCAGAAAAATCCATCTTCAAAAGGCAGTTTTATCATTTCCTGCCAGTCCTCCCATTTATATTTTCCTTCAAAAGGTTCCGCATCTATCGTGCCCACCCTCACAGCCTTATCCGGTTCCAGCATACAGAACGGCAATAACGCATTGATAACAGCATGCCTGAAAAAAAGCGGCAGATGGGCAATCACTCTTTTGACAAAACCTGAAGCATGGGTCGCCCGGTATTTAGGAGCCAGCTGGAGCTTGCAAGCAGCCAGCAGCAGCCCTTTGTGTATTTTTTTACCCCAATCAGTGGATGGAGTCCCTATCAAAGGATAGATATCCAGCGAAATGCCCCAGTGTATATCCAATCCAGCCAGCTCTACCGGCAAAAATGTTGTCCCGTCTGCTGCAACCTTTGCCCAAAAACGGGTAAAATCACGGGTATTACCATAGTGAATACAAGAGATACCCGGCGGCAGTTCAGCCGCATGCTCCAGAAATTTCCGATAATCGTCCAATGGCATCGCAAGATCGATATCATCGTCCCAGGGGATAAAACCTTTATGTCTTACAGCGCCCAGCAGCGTACCGCAATAGATAGAATAACGCAGACTGTAACGATCGCAAAGGGCGGCTACAGCTTTCAGCATTTCCAGTTCAATTTTATGAATTTCAGTCAAATCCAACTTTCCCATTACAAATATTCCGTAATTCTTAAACGCAGGCCTAAAGTCAGCCGCATATTCAGATTCATTTCAACGTAAGGCGCATATCACGTAACCGGATATGTCCCCAATACTGCTGATTCCATATCACATGATGATCAGCTACCGAAGAATTAACTACTTCAAACATTATTCCCGGATATACACCGTCAAGCAATTCCTGTATTCCGTCCTTATCAGCTGTATAGGCCACAAGGTCAGCGCTGTACTGCCCGGCTGTAAGTCCTGTTAAATCCATCTCCAACCGGAACCGGCAAGTTCCTTCCCGTACCATATCCACAGCATTTGACAACATCGAACCGATCTTCGTCCCATCCTGATACCAGCATTCCATCCGCAATCGCATATTTCTTATATTTTGCAACGCCTTACAGTCTATATTAAAATATGCCTTTCCGTTTTCTACATACCGCGGCATTCCTGTTTTATCCAATGTAAGCCTTTCAATTAAAAACCGATCGCTGAAGTACCCGTAAGGTCGGTTTATTTCGGTAAAACGAAATTCCCTGCTTAGTTGTTCCCCGTTTCCCATATAAAGAGAAACCGCTTTGTCCACGTCACCGTCAAAAACGATTTTTCCCTCATCCAACACAATACAGCGATTACATAACTGCCGTATTGTGCTCATGTTATGGCTGACATATAACACGGTACGGCCTTCCACAAGAGCAGATGCCCGCATTTTCTGCAGACATTTTTTCTGAAAATCCATATCCCCTACAGCCAGGACTTCGTCCATAATCTGGATTTCATTATCCAGATGGGCCGCTACAGAAAACGCAAGCTTTACATACATGCCGCTGGAGTACCGCTTCACAGGGGTATCGATAAAATCACCAACCTCAGAAAAGTCAATGATTTCGCCCATTTTGGCATCAATTTCCGCCTTCGTCATTCCCAGGATGGCTCCGTTAAGATACACGTTTTCCCGCCCCGTCATTTCACCGTGGAAACCGGTGCCAACCTCCAGCATAGAAGTAACCCGTCCGATGATTTCTACTTCGCCTGCCGTGGGGGCCGTAATCCGGCTGATAATCTTCAGCAACGTGCTCTTCCCCGCTCCGTTTCTGCCAATAATACCCAGCGCTTCGCCTTTCCGAATGGTCAGATCCACGCCGTTGAGAGCCATAAACCGATCCCCTTCTATGCGTTTCGGCTGCCCGATTATAGAATACGGATCCTCCAGACCACGCTTCCTGGCCCACCAGCGTTTCATCTCTCTCTGCAGTGTAGTACTGCCGATTTGTCCCAGACGGTATTCTTTTTTCAATCCCCGAATGCGGATAGCCAGTCCGGCTTTCTGCATTTCTTCACATCGGTTATCCATGTTACATCATACCGTATCCAAAAATGTTTTTTCCACCCAGTTGAACACAACCACACCCAAAACCGTCACAAAAACTGTAAACACTAGGCTCCACACATAAGATACCGGTACAAACAGACCTTCTCCTAACAGAATGAGGCGGAACAATTCCACAGGAGCCGTAACCGGATTCATGAGCGACACCGTACGCATCCAGCCCTGCGGCAACTGAGACAGAGGATATACCACCGGCGTCCCGTACATCCATAGCTGGATACCAAATCCCACCAGGATGGAAAGATCCCTGTATTTTGTGGTCATACTGGAAATAATGATGCCAGCCCCCATGCCCATCAGACCAAGCTGCAGCAACAGAAACGGAAGGACGATCCACAGTTCAAAGTGCGGGCAGACTCTTTCATTAAAATAATAATAAAATAATATGATAAGCACCAGGGAAATCTGGATCAGAAAGCGAATCAGTATGGCCGCTACCCTGGAAATCGGCACGGTAAGCCTGGGAAAATAGACCTTACCAAACAGCCCGGCATTATCAATAAACGTCCGGGCGTTTTCATTGACACAGGCGGAAAAAAAATTCCAGACTGCCGTACCGCAAAGAAAGAACAGAAATTTCGGAATACCGTCTGTTCTGATTCCCGCAATATACCCAAATACCAGCGTAAACATGATACTGGTAAGAAACGGATTCAGGAACAGCCAGATCGGTCCCAGGATTGTCTGGGCATACGTAAGGGCAAAGGAGCGCTTTGTAAAGAGAAAGATCAAATCCCTATAATGCCACACTTCCTCCAACCGTAAATCTGTCCAGCTCCTGTCCGGGGAAAGGCATATGTAGTTGTTTTTTTCTTTGTTACTAACCTTTTGCATGCTTTTTCTAAAAATATATTTTAACCTTTAATACTTTTTGTTAGAAATATTACTTTTCCCTTTAACATTACCTATCTTTAATCATTTCAAATCTGCCTATTTCCAAAATCCGTATATTCTTTCCTCATTATTTCGACTTCATCTTTTCAGCTTTGCAAAAACAATCGGAAAATACCGTTTAAACAGTCCCATCAGTCCCGCCATCGGTTTGATTAAAAGCAAGTTGTCACTTTGCAGGATACCCGTCAACACTTTTTTCTTGAACCCCAACGATTCAAAGCAATGTTTTTTATAGGAATCAAACACCGGCTCTTTGCGTATGGCTTCCATTGAGGTCCCCGACTCCAGAACCGAATACGTAAACCGGGTGAACATCCAGTAGATTTTATCCAGATTTTCCTGTGTTTCATTCCGGTTTTTCTTCAGCAAAGAAAGAAAACTTCGTATTTTTAAAAGCTGTATATTATAAACATAATTGCTCTTTTGTAAGCTTAAACTGTTGTTGGCCCGCTTAATATAATGATATCCGCAATACGACAAGCATCGCATATGTCTGACAAAGGGAACGTAAGCCATATTAAAAGCAAAATCTTCGTGTACTTTTAGCGAATTGTCAAACCGTAATTGATGGTCTTTTATAGCCTGCATTTTATAACAGCTGTTCCAGTTATATCCGAACAACGGTATCAGTTCCATGTCAATAACCTGATTTGCAATTGCTTTCACATCCTGAAAACTTTGATCTGGCAAAACACAGGATTTGGTATACACTATTTTATCATTTTCATCATGGTATTCTTCACAAGCGCTGCATTTTACAAAATCACAGTCATCCATCTGAAATGCATCATAAAAATGCTGTAAAAAGCCGGTTTCAATATAATCATCGGCATCTACAAAGCAAAGATATTTTCCTCTGGCAATTTCAATCCCCCGGTCACGGGCTTCTGCAGCGCCACAATTCACATCAATTTTTAGAACCTTGATGCGGGCGTCTTTTTCTGAAAACGCTTCAAGGACAGCCCTGCTCCCATCAGTAGATCCGTCATCGACCAGAATCAGTTCAAAATCTGTGAAGTCCTGATCCAGAATGCTCTGTAATGCTTTATTCAGATATCGTTCCGCATTGTAGACCGGTACAACAACAGAAAATACCGGCAACTTTTTTTCTTTGCTTTTTCGCATTTTCCCTCATTTAAGCTAATTATTTAATGATATATAAATTATTATATCATATAACATATTAAACATAAACTAATCATATGCATAAAAAATCGGCACCCTTTCGGATGCCGATAATAGACCTATTTTGTTACAGCCCTAAATATTATAAGCAGTATTCAATTAACACTATCAATACGGTTTTAACGCAATCTAATTCCCCCCCAGCACTTCATCCCGCACCGCTTCCTCCGCCAGCTGCATGTCACGGTACATCTTTACCGCATTTTTTACATGGGTAGGTCGCTGCGAAAGCATCAGCCAGAAAATGGTATCTGTTCTTTCTTCCCGTTCCCACTCCGCTTTAGGCATGGGCAACCGGTCAATATCCTGGGCCAGATGACGGAAAGCTGCACTAACGGCGTAGCAGATATCCCGTGTGCGTTTCCCCTTCCAGTTGTACTGATCCCGATACATCCAGCTTTTGAACCGGGGCAGGTACACCCACCGTTTTCCGAAAATCGCCTGTAACCGCAGGGCATTGCCAAAATCAGTCAACGGCAGGTCCATCAGTTCTTTGAGTTCTTTTTTCGTCATAGTCACGTCCTCCAGTTTTGTTATGCGCTTATGCTTTTCGCATCATCGCACTGTTTTTATATGATCAAGGTCAGCCTAAACAGCTTCACTGTTTTTTCAAAGTCAAATAATGTTTTCAAAATCTTATAGGTAAGACGCCGGCAAAAAACCGGCGTCTCCTTTTACTACTCTTGTTGCGGAACTTCGCAGTTTTGTTGACACGTGCAATTCTCACCTGTCTTCCCGGTTCAGCCTCGCAACGTTCACTCCTTTACTTTTTCGGCGTTTCGCCCCGCAGGGCGGCGATGTTGCAGCTCAGTTCCCCAATCACTTCCGTCAGGCTGGCCAGCTTGTTTTCCATGCGCACCAGCAGGAACCAGCTCAGCACCATAGGGAACCCGAAATCCTTAATAAAGCCGAATACTTCCGAGACTTCCATCTTCAGCCTCCTTTTCTGTGGCAGGCTGAGGGTTACTCAGCCACCACGTCCCGGGTGACGGTGCGAAGACAGCCTTCCACGGCTTCCACCAGGTCGCCGCCGGTAGAATTGAACACGTTGTTTTCCACTACCGTCTGCATGGCGGCATCAATTTCCGCCTTGGTCACGCCTTTTTTCGGTTCCTCAATGTTCAGGGTCACTTTCTTGCCAATCGCATTCTTAAACACTAAATCCAGATCCGTATCGCTTTTCATAGTATGATTCCTCCTTTTACTCTTGTTACAGCGCCGGGGTTGTCCCGCCTCCCACGATTCGGTGCGCCGCGCTTTACTTCGTGCAGCGTGGCTTCCCTCATCGACTGGGACCCTCCCGGGACAACTCACGGCGCATTACTAATCTACAACAATTAGTCCTCAGACAATGTTGCACGCTCAACGACCGTCAAACCGGTAATCTCGTTGTCGAAGAGACCGCCCAGGGCTTTGCCGGTAGCCAGCATCTTATCCGGTTCAGCATCCGGTTTCACGTTGGAATAGGTGTAGCTCTTGCTTACCGGGTTTCCGTCTGCATCCTGACCACGGGAAATGGATACGCTCAGGCTGCGTTTTACTACATTCATGACTGCTGCCATGTAATCACGTCCTTTCTTTTTCCTTTACGCCGGTGGCGTCCCGCCTCCCACTTCCTCACTGCGCCCGCTCAGCAAGCTTCGCGTTGCTCGTTCGTCAAACTGGGACCCTCACGGGACAGCCCCCGGCACACACAAATCACTGCATACAACAAATAATTATGCTTCTTCCGCAGTATCCAGATAATACTGCGCTTTGGCCCGCAGCAGCAGGCCGCCGGGGTACAGGGCACCGCCCAGAGTGTTGGGTTCCGGCAGAAACCACAGGTCCCAGCGCATGTCCGGGTCACCGTCGCCGGGGCCGTAGCCGTCCACAAAGGCGATCTCGCAGTGGGTCATCACCGTGTCTTCCGCAAGGGGCAGGCACAGCTCGTGACAGAGCAGCGCCACGATTTTGGCCATGGCTTCAATCTGCTTCCGAGTTGGCGGTTCTTCGCCGTAATCGATGACGGCGCAGTCCGTCCGGGCCAGGTGGTCGTTTTCATAGGCCACGTCCAGCAGGCTGGCGTCTTTCCCGGCCGGGGCCCAGCAGTGGGCATCGTACCCGCACAGCAGCGCGATACCGATGGCGCCGACGTTGTGCATCCAGGTATGTGCCTTAAAGCTTAAAAAGCTTTTGCAGTTCAGGTACACCGTGCCGTCCCGGTCGATACAAATGTGGTACGCATCTTCATTATGGCCGTAGTGGCCGCCGGTCCAGTGGAGAAAGATGCGGCGAATGCCGCTGCGGGCTTCCCGGGCCATATCGCGGATCATATCTTCCGTTACAGGGTTTGCGTTGAGCATGAATAACACCTCCTTCCGTTTTATAGTGCGCGGGACTGTCCCGCCTCCCACTCCTCGGTACGCCGCGCACGCTTCGCTTTGCGTGGCTTCCCTCGTCGACTGGGACCCTTCCGGGACAGCCTCCTCGCCTTAGAGGCCAATCTCAAATTTCGGTTTCAGCCCGGGACCCTCATGGGACGACACCCGGAGTTGTAGAAGCCGAATGCTTTATTTTGGCCCCCACTTATATATTCCGGAAGGGGTACCCAAATCCGAGATGAAAAATGAAATTTTTTTATTGTTTTTGAGAAATACTGTTTTCCGGCATAGAAAAAGCACTTTGCATGCAGGTACGCAAAGTGCTTTTGTGGATTACTATCACAGATTCCGGTAACAGAACTGATCCAGCGTATTCAATTGTCAGGTAAGGTGCAAACAAATTAATCCGTGTTCTTTTTAAGCTGTGTACTCTTTTTGCCGTAGTACCGGTTGACAGCATCTTCGACTTTTTCCTGGCAGTCTGCATAAAGCCCCAGCCTTCTCAGATACGATAGCTGAAATAATTTGTCTCCGCTTAAATCACCCCCGCTGTTCCCCAGGGTTTCATAGGAAACATTATACATCTGGCAGAGGACGTGCGTGTGTTTCACAGAAATCTTTTTGCCTTTTTCCCAACCGCAAAACGTATTGACAGAAACACCGGCCAGCTTTGCCGCTTCAGCCTGTGTCTGATCAGACTGTTCCCGCAGCACACGGAGCCGTGCTGCCCGTTTTAAGTCCAGCGTTGTACATTCCTTGTTCATCTTGATTTACACTTCCTTTAACTGTTATTGTTTGATGCAGCGGTCCGCTTTCCGGGCCATGAAAAGGTCTGCACAAGTGAAAATTTTACTATGGCCTGCGCCGTTTGTCAAATTCAAATTACAGAAGCAGAACAAAAATTTTAATTGAATTTTTCAGTGTTATTTATAAACCAGCCAGAATACAGATTCCAAGTTTTCTCCAAATTAATTACAAGTCTTATACAAGTATATTCAAAGTTTACTACAAGTTTCTGTAATCCGCATGAATACTGCACTCTATTGACGTATTCGGTTTTGTGTGCTATCCTGAGAAAGTCGCCAACTCTGGGGCGATATTGTATATCAAACTTTTTTGGAGGGAAAAACATTGAAAACTTCGTTGCAGAACATTCATTGCATGTTAGAAATGAACCCGGCTTGGGCGGCCTCTCCGTTGCCTTACGAAGATGGAACCGATTCGCCTGTCTACTCCGTTGTGGATTGGGAACCGCTGTTAACACAGTATCACAAGGGAGACAAACAGGTTTTCCAGCTCTTGTGCTGCCAGTCCAGGCCGCTGGTGGACAGGATCAGCCGCAACCCGTATTACGCGACAGCCCTGGGCCGGGATGAAGCCTACAGCATCGCCGCCATGGCCATGGTGAATTTTTGGAACCGGACAGACCTGACAGAAAATCCCAAAAACCTTCCGGGACAACTGTACCATGCCATGGAATGCGATTTAAAAAACCAGATGGACCGACAGAACACACGGCGCCGCCGGGAAGTCCACCACAAAACAGACGGGGGAGCAGAAGGAGCCGACGACGAATGGCAGGATCCTCTGGCCGTCAACCGCAATGAACCGGAGGAACTGGTTCTGCAGACGGAGTGGAACCGAAATGTGCGGGACTGTCTGCAGTATCTGGGGAAAAAGGAACGCCAGGTAATCCAGGGATTCTTTTTCCGCCATCTGTCTGTGACGGAGATTGCAAAAGAGATGAAGTGCAGTCCGGACAGCGTGACTTCGGCAAAGCGGCATGCACTGAAGAAGTTGCGCAGCATTTTTACGGAACAGCAGATTGTATAGCATATAGCTCCGGGTGTGTCCCGTCTCCCACGACTCGATGCGCCCGAGCCACACTTTTACGAAAATTAAACTGTATGAATGCCGGGGGAGTCCCCTGTTCTTTTAACTGATATTTTACTCCGGGTGTGTCCCGTCTCCCACTCCTCGGTGTGCCGCGCTTCGCTCCGCTCAGCGTGGCTTCCCTCGTCGACTGGGACCCTCACGGGACAGCACCCGGAGCAGACAATCTTTAATGGAGGTTTAATTGTGAACATAGAACTATCTGTAAAAGAAGAAAATGGTGTCGTTAAGATTAAAATTACTTCACCGAATCAACCGGTGGTGATGGAAACGGCAACCGATACAAAAACTGCAGGTACGCCTGTAACAGTAGCTACTGAACAAAACGAAAGCGTCTCGCCCGCCACAGAAGCTGCGACGACAGATGAGACGCTAAAAGCAGAGACCACGGCCCTTTCTGCCAAACTGGCTGCTATGAACCGGGAATATGAACGGGTGAAAAAGGCAGCGTATCGGGCGGGCAAGCGACTGGAACAGAACTTAAAAGCGTTAGGCCAGACCGCAGCTATGTCAGCAGCCGGCAGTCCGGGTCTTGCACTGGCAGATGTCCCCTATACTGGTCCCCGTGTCCCGGAGGCTTGTCCCCAGGGCATGGCGACGGTCCCCAAGGGCGACTTCGCTGTTCCGGATATCTGTCCCCAGACTGTCCTTAATGTCCCCAACAGTGTCCCCGGGGACACCTGGGGACAGTGGGCAGAGGATACTACTTATACTAATACTTGTAATATTAATACCAAATCAAAAACCACATCTACCATGTCTGACCAAGTTATGTCCCACAAAGAAGCAGAAACAACCAACACCCTCTCCCCGGAACCGACCGGTAACTGCCTGCCTTTTGTTCCGGAAGAGAATCCGCACCGGTTTATTCCACTGGCCAACTTACCGGCGGTGTATCAGAACCTGTTACAGGCCTGGAATCAGTTGCCTCTGCGGTCAAAGCTGAAAGGCCTGTATCCGGATATGATGGAAAAACTGCATACTCTGCTGCAGGAATTCGGGGAAGCTACCCTGCACAAAGCCATCCGCATGGTTGCAGACAGCCCCTTCCTTCTGGGGAAAAGCTCTAACAGCAGCGGCTGGGTCATTTACTTTGGCTGGCTGCTGAAGCCGGGCAATCTGCAGAAAATACTGGACAACAAATACCGGAACCGGGAGCAAGAGTGGGGACAGAACTATTACGGCGCCACCTGTCCCGAATACACCCCCTGGACAGACACAGAGAGCTGCTATCTGGATCCCGGCTTTATGACGGAGGGGCTGACAACCCTGAATGAGCATACGCGAAGCTGTCTGGAACAGGCAGCCAAACTGTTGGGACTGAAAAAGGAGAATGCCGCATGAACGAAACGAAAACAGAAACGCCAGAAGACTCCACCGAAGCCCTGATCCGGTATGAATACCGCCGCAAAGCCTTCTGCGGGCTGGACACTATGTGCCACTGGGACTTTGCCCACGACAACGGAGAAAACCCGTTCATCACCAATACGGGCCTGCAGTACGTATATAACTACAAAGAAATGAAAGAAGAAGGCATGGGCATCATGTACTTTGGGGGCGCCGGCGCCGGCAAAAGTTATGCCGCCGCCCAGATCGTCAACGCCCTGACGGACGCAGGCTATGACTGCCTCTTCACCAGCTTCCGCAACATCCTGACCGAGCTGGGCACCCTCAGCAACGAAGGCAAACGGAACTATCTGAACCAGCTCTTCCGCAAAGACCTGCTGGTCTTCGATGAATACGGCTGCGAAGGAGAAGGAAACTACAACAACCAGATGGTACTGTACATCATCAGCAACTGCTACCAGCGCCATATCCCCATGCTGGTCACCACCCCGTACCACAGGGAAAGTCTGGTAAAAAGCAACAACGCCCTGCGCCTGCAGACCTTAAGCCGCCTTTGGCAGCGCTGCTGCTGTGTCCAGGTGGTCGCGCCACCCAGCCGCCGTCACCAGACCCGGGAGCAGATGAACAAAACGGAAGCCCTGCTGAAAGGCCCCGGCCCCTGGTACGAAGAACCGGATAATTATAAAGAGCCGTGCCAGGAAGAAAAGGAGAAGGTTCGGCGGAAGGAAGAAGCGAAGCTTAAGGCAATAGAAGCGAAGAAAAAGGCAATTAAATAATTCGGGGCAGTGCCGTTTTCATAGCGCTACGCGAACGCATCGGAGTCGCGTTGTGGGCAAAGCTTCGAAAACTGTTCACGTTTGCTATTCCATGGGCTTAAGTGCCTGTGGCTGCGAAACTCGGGCTTCGCCCTCAAACAGTCTTGCCACGACGGCACTTTTCACCTCATGGAATAACGCAAACGCTCTCAATGTTTTCTCGGCTTCGTCCACAACGTTCAACGGGAGTGCACGTTGCGCTTATTCAAATGGTCTCACCGCTCTCAGCAAAGGAGTGTTATTCTATTATGCAAGACAGAATTCCCGCCCAGAATATTGAAGCGGAACAAAGTGTGTTAAGCGCCATCCTCATCGACAATAATGTCATGGAGAAAATTGAAGAAATATTGAAGCCTTCGGACTTTTACCGGATCGTGCACCAGATTATTTACCAAACCATGCTGGATATGCACGCCAAGCACCAGCCCATCGACCTGATCACGCTCATTGAAGAACTGAAAAACCGGAACCAACTGGACGACGTAGGCGGTGTCAGCTACGTTACCCTGCTGGCCAATATCGTCCCTACGTCTGCCAATGCCCTGTACCATGCCCGCATCGTGGTGAACAACGCCCTGTTGCGGCAGTTGGGAGAAAGCGGCGCCGCCATCACCGCCCTGAGCTTTGAAAAAGAGGAAGATATCCAAAGCCTCATCGACCGGGCGGAACAGACCCTGCACTCGGTCTCCCTGCGGAAACACGGTAAGGCCTTTGTGCCCATCCACGACATCCTGACCCACACCATGGACCGGATGACCGACCTGCAGGCCGGGGGTACTACGGTTACCGGCCTTTCCACCGGCTTTGCAGACTTGGACCGACTCACCACCGGCCTCCACCCTTCAGATTTTATTATTCTGGCCGCACGGCCTTCCATGGGGAAAACCGCCCTGGCCTTAAACATTGCCCAGAACGTAGCCCTGCGGGGCGCAAAAGAAAAAGAAGCCCCCAAACGGGTGGCCTTCTTCAGTCTGGAAATGAGCAGCGACCAGCTGGTACAGCGAATGCTCTGTACCGAAGCGGACACCAACCTGAAAGCCCTGACCGACGGTTCAGTCACAAGAGATCACTCCGCCTGCCCACAAGCGGGCAATGGGGAACATCCCATCAACCAGGATTCGCACGACAGCAACGTGCCGGACAACTCCCTCGCCCAATGGAACCGTCTGTGGGAAGCCGCTGCCAAATTGGATGAAGCCCACATCTTTATTGACGACACCCCGGGCCTTTCTATTCTGGACCTGCGGAGCCGGGCCCGACGTTTGCAGGCAGAAGGAGGACTGGACTTTATCGTCATCGACTACCTGCAGCTGATGCAGGGCAGCCGCAGCCGCAAGGCCAACGACAACCGGCAGCAGGAAGTGACGGAAATCAGCCGGGGCTTAAAAGCCCTGGCCCGGGAACTGCAGGTACCGGTGCTGGCCCTGAGCCAGTTAAGCCGCAGCGTGGAACTGCGCCAGAGCAAACAGCCCATGCTCAGCGACCTGCGGGAATCCGGCTCTCTGGAACAGGACGCGGACATCGTCATGTTCCTCTACCGGGAAGACTATTACAAAGGAGCCGAAGACATCCCCAGCCACATTACGGAACTGATCGTGGCCAAACACCGTAACGGACCTACCGGACGGGTAACGCTGTTCTTTAAGGAAGATTGTACGAAGTTTATCAGTTTAACAAGGAGAAAAAAGGAGTTTGATTAAAACATAAATGGCTGGATTCCAATGACACGGAATATAAACGAAAAAGTTATTCACTTACGTAAATTTTTTGAAGTTTACCATTTAGACTTGTTGAATGAGACCAAACTTGCACATATTGCCTGCCGCCGTTTAGGAATAGTTAAGAAAAATAACCATGGTTACAAGATGAAATAACTGCTGGAATGGGGATAAAAATGCATAATTTGTTATTTTTGTCCCAAATTATTGACTTTTGTCCCATTCTATGTTACTATAATAAAAAAGTCGCTTTATATCCACATTTACGCGGTTAAATTATGCGCAGAATAAATAACCGAAAGGAGGAAGAGCAACTTTATGAAGTAACTAAAAGTTGCCAATAACTATTATGAAAAAACAAAACTTAATAAATCTTGTCCGGTATCATACCGAAAAGAATGACGAAGCTTTTGCTTCAGAAGTTGCCAAAATTGCCAAGGAATTTGATGCATCCGGTGATGCTGAAATTGCGCAGTACTTAATGGAACTGATTTCAAGTGCAAATTTTTACGTACCACAGTCAAATTATAAGAACCTCAAATTCTTGAAGAAAATAGAATACTCTTCTAAACCTCTGCGTCTGCCTAATATTATTGAAGAAGATATACTGGGCGTTACCAGAGCAATCAATAACAAAAAAGGGTTGTCGAAGTTTTTGTTTTATGGATTGCCAGGTTCCGGAAAAACAGAGACTGTTATTCAGATTGCCCGTATTTTAAACCGCGATATTCTTTCCGTACCTTTTGAACTACTTATTGACAGCAGATTAGGCGAAACAGCAAAAAATGTTACCCTGCTTTTTGATGAGATTAACCATCTTGCATTCAATAAAATTCTAATCTTATTTGATGAAATTGACGCACTGGTTCTGGATCGCATTAACCAAAATGATCTTAGAGAAATGGGACGTGTCACTTCAGCCTTTCTAAAAGGATTGGACAGCCTCAACGATAACGTTGTACTATTTGCAACCACAAATCTGTACGACAATCTTGATAAAGCAATAATACGAAGATTTGACGCAACCATTTCCTTCAATCGTTATTCCCGGGAAGATCTTGTAGAAATTGCAGACTCCTTCCTGTCAATGTCATTAAAAGAATCATCTAATTTCAAGCAGGATTTAAGATTGTTTAACAAAATTCTGAATAACCTGGACGAAATCCCCTATCCTGGGGATTTAAAACAAATCATAAAAACAGCTGTCGCCTTTAGTGATGAGTCAAATGAATATGACTACCTCAGAAAAATATACTTGGCATTGAATGGAAATCCTGAGAATGTTGATATTCAAAAACTCAAAGACAGTGGTTATACAACACGGGAAATAGAGATTCTGTCTAGAATTCCCAAAAGCAGTGTGTCCAGAAAACTGAAGGTGAATTAAATGAACACATTATTACAGGTTAAGCTTAGTTTTACAAATGAATCGAACAAACAGAAATCAGGCGGAAAAAACTTACGTGCCAAAGCGGTAGTAGACTCCGAAAAAATCAACAAACTGATTGCCGATCTCAAATCTGTGCTGAGATATTACAGAAACACGCCGAAATTAGTAGAAAATATCCTGATTGACGTAAATTACAACGATATTATTGCTAAGTCAAATCGCATTCAGGCTATTCTAAAGCCAATTGGTAAATCAACCAATGACGCAGTAGTAGGAGCCAGGTTTTCAGATGCACAAACCGGGCAGGAGAATCATATCATAACTTACTATGTTGATGAGGACACTATCAATAATACTATCAATGACATGTTGATTGCCAAACAATTTATCGATAATGCTCTGGGAGGAAAAGCAACTTGTGACAATTTTAATGAAAAGCATGAAAAAGATAAAAAGGATGAAAAGGAAGAAGAAAAACTTCCCTACAATAAATATAATCTTGCCAAGACCAGGCTGAGAGGAATTATTGTCGACTGTTCAGTGATAGACTCATTCTCGGTACCGTATATTTCTGCGGCACCGGAACGTGATAATTTTATAGTTACCTTTTACAAGACAGAACTGACAATATCTAACCTGCTGGAAAAGCTGGGGATAGAAGATCGCATTTACCCATATACTTTTTATGGAAGCGATACGATTTCCGTTACTAAGAATCTTTTTAATGTACTGAATGAAAAAGTTCCGTATATGATTTCCATGATTTCATCTGATTTTTCCAAAATAAAAATTAATGATATCATTACTCCCCCCAGCCGGGAAATCATTGAAATCCCCGATCCTGTACATGAGCCTGTAATTGGCGTAATAGACACTTTATTTGACAAAAGGGTCTATTTTGGAAAGTGGGTGGAAAATATTGATTATTTGGATGAATTTGAAACATATGGTCAGCATAATATTAACCGGGATCATGGAACAGAAGTCACTTCCCTTATTGTCGATGGGCCAAGACTTAATCCGTGGTTAGATGATGGATGCGGAAGATTCAGGGTTAAGCATTATGGAGTATGTTACGACAGAATTCAACCCACCAGATTAGTCCGAAAAATTAAGGAAATTATAGAAGCAAATCCCGACATCCATGTTTGGAATTTATCATTAGGTACCGAAGAAGAAGTTTCCAAAAGTTTTATTTCCTTTGACGCAGCAGAAATTGACGCACTTCAAGCCCAAAAAAACATTGTGTTTGTCATTTCAGGTACAAATGACAATCGAATCGAACATCCTGACATCCTGAAAGTAGGTTCCCCGGCAGATTCGTTGAATTCTATTGTTGTAAATTCCGTCAGAAGAGACGGCCAACCAGCATCCTATTCCAGAAAAGGAAATGTACTCTGCTTTTTTAATAAACCGGATGTGGCATATTACGGCGGAGACTATAATGAACGAATAACAGCTTATGCTCCATCAGGTAAAGAACAAGTATACGGGACATCTTTTGCAGCGCCATGGATCAGCAGGAAGCTATGTTACTTGATTGATGTTATGGGTATACCCCGTGAAATTGCAAAAGCGCTGTTAATAGACACTGCAGCCGGCTGGGATTTTAAACAATCCACATATCGTAACAAGGATATTATGGGATATGGAATCGTTCCCATTGATATTCAGAAAATCCTGACAACAGAAAGCGATGAAATAAAATTTTATGTTTACGGGATTTCAAAAAGTTATAAAACAACAAACTACGGAATTCCTGTTCCAAGAGATGAGGATAATAAGTATCCATATATTGCCCGTGCAACACTTTGCTATTTCCCGGAATGCAGCAGGACGCAAGGCGTTGATTATACAAACCGCGAGTTATCATTAGCATTTGGCAGAATCAACGCAAAAGGCGCTATTGCAGATATTAATGATAACGTACAAGACGAAACCGGTTCATATGTTAATGAAAGGACGTCCCGAAAAGAGTTCAGAAAGTGGGAAAACACAAAGTTTATCTCAATGATCCTAAAAGACAATTTGAGGCCAAGAAAATCATATAGGGAACGATTATGGGGAATCGCGATAACATCTAAAGAAAGACTAACAACACGAATGCAAAATAGCCTTAAATTCGGCGCAGTAATTACACTAAAAGAATTGCATGGCGTTAATCGGATTGATGAATTTATTAAAGCATGTACACTGAGAGGATGGATTGTTAACAAAGTTGAAATACAGAATCGGATTAATATATACAACGCAACACAGGAAGAGATTCGGTTCGAGTAATCTACACGTTCGGGCCTTTCCGACAAAAAAGTTAAGTTATAAAAAGGAGCTTTTTGGAGTATGTAAATAATCCTGTGGTTTCATCGCTTAAGTAAAATATTATGCACCATATACCCGGTTCCGGAAAATCGGAGCCGGGTATTTTTGATTGGTTCTTACTTCATCCCTGCCGCATGAAACAGATTCCGCAACACCATATAGGCCGCTTCTTTTTTCGCTTTTGTTTTACTTGCGCCATAGCCTGTTCCGGCAACCCCGTTGCACCGGCAGATACAATACCAGGAGTCCCCATCCTCTTCGGTAAACTCATAAATCGGCATTTGTTCCAGATATTTTTTCTGATACAGTTCCTGCAATTGGTTGATGCTGTTCTCCAGCTCCGGCGTAATCCCCGCCTCTTTCAAATCGACCCACAAGCCGTTGTGCCGCACAAACTCATAGGCCTGCATGGCCGCCTGCTCTCTGGCCAGGCTCCGGCTATAGCAGCCATCCACATCAATACGCTGGGCTTCCCTAATGCCCTTGTCATTGGCAGGCACCCGGAAACGCAACGCGCAGTGAAACTGGCTAATCCCTTGCATCTCATAGTCCGGCATCACACCAAACCGTCGCTGGTGCCAGGCATTGAAAATATCGTAAAAGCTTTCCTTTAAAAAGTAGTCCGGCTTTTCCACCTGTACGCAGACCAGCCTGTCCACCAAAGCGCCCAGCACATCCCAATCCCAGTTGCTGTCTATGGCTGCTGCTCCTAACAGTGCCTCCAGCACATCCTCCCGGCTGCTTTCCGTAGGTTCTTCCCCGGTACCGTACAAAATCAGCTTGTCCAGTCCAAGCTCCGCAACCCGCCCGGCCAGAAACTCTTTGTTCACATAGGCGCTGCGGATTTTGGTAAGCCCACCTTCCCGCAACCGCACGGTAAAGGGCGCTTCCGTCCGGTACTCATCAATCCAGGCCAGTTGCCGCAGCATATCCCGGGTTACCACGGTGTTCAGCACCGTGTCCCCCAAAAACTCCAGTTCCTCATTGCAACCCGGCAAACCATACTCTACCGCAAAAGCCCGTCGGGTAAAAGCCTGCCGTAATAAGTTTTCATTGATGAACTCATAGCCGATGGTATCCCGCACAAACATGGCAGGATCTTTGGTATAGGATTCGGCGTCAATTTTCAAAAGGTTCATATGGTCGGTCAGTTCATCTTCCCACCATTCCACATCAAAGCGTTGTCCTTCTTCATCCCAATAGTCTTCCCCTATTTTGGGAATGAACTCATCATCCGCCCAACCGTCTTCAGTCTCTTCCGTTTCATCATCAACCGCATCTTCTTCGTAATCCGGATTCAGCGTGTAATCTTCGTACAATCGCCCGCTCTCCACCAAAGAATCAAAATAATCCTTGATGTCCATCAGCTCCTGCGCCCGTTCATCCAAAGATTCCGGCAGTAGGTCTTCATCCCACTGCATACCTTCTCCAGCCTTTAACGGTTCCGGCCAGATGCAGTCCCTGGGCCAGGGCTTGCGCTTCATTCTTTTACTGGCATTCAATTTGTTTTCAGACATAAAAATACCCCCATATTTTTCCGGCACTCGGCCATTTATTACATGGAGGACATGATCTGATTTTTCTGTTTTCGCAAAACAAACATACTGTCACAAGGGAGAAAGATACAGTAAGCCTGTTCCGTTCGCTGCTTCATCGAAACCATTGCAGCACTTTTTCGTACGCTACCTCTCTGCCTGCCAGCCCCGTCTCCAAAACCGGCAACCAGGATGATATACATACGGCAAAATGCCTCATGCCATCCATGTATTATTATTGTAAACGTTTCTGCGGGAAATGGCAAGAAAGAAATTTACTCAGTAAAACTTTCGGCACCTGAAGAGAAGCATTTATTCTACCTCTAACTTCAACCCCACCCCCACCTCAGTGAGGGGAAGCGTGTTCATCATCTAGACCCGTGGGAAAAAGCAAGTCATTTCCCATCTTCACCTGTTCCTGAATATAGACTCAATATGCTCGTTCCAACTGAACACCCCGTAGCGCTGCAGCGTATACATCGTCTGCTTTTCCTCCGGGGAAACCTCGGCCAGAAACGCCATATCATAGTGTTTTTTTACACTCGACAGCACGGCATCGTTAACCTTGCCTTCCGGATAGGCCAG
This sequence comes from Acidaminococcaceae bacterium, assembly GCA_017443005.1. Taxonomy (GTDB): domain Bacteria; phylum Bacillota; class Negativicutes; order Acidaminococcales; family Acidaminococcaceae; genus Succiniclasticum. Next base: position 48,493 of record JAFSPK010000031.1, on the reverse strand, counting down.
CGCATAGACCGGTTTTCCCAGCACCTTTTCCAACGCGGCCCGGGATTCACGCATCTCAAAGTTGATGCTCTGCACTCCCATCTCCGCCAGATTTTCATGGCTGACCGTATGCGAACCGATCTTCATCCCGTTCGCCTGCATCTCCCGCAATTCATCTGCCGTCATCCGGTTGTCGTGCCCAACGGTCCCGCTTACCACAAAAAACGTGCCCGGTACCTGCTCTTCCAACAAAATCGGGTACGCATACGTATAATTATCCGCATAGCCGTCGTCAAAGGAAATCAACACCGCCTTTTCCGGCAGTTCTGCCGTCCCCATCCTAAACTGCTGTAAATCGCTTATATCAATAAACTTATATCCGGCTTTCTTAAACTCCTGAATATGCCGGCGAAAAACCTCCGGCGGCACATTCAGAAGATCCTCTTTCCGATCCGGCCGCACCTCATGGTAGCACAAAGCTGTAATCCGCGGAATTTCCGGTGTAGTTTCCTTTACCAGCTGTAGCCTGTTCATCTCCTGCCGCACATCCGGCCCGTAAATGCTGCGGGCCAGGGTTCCTAACAAAGAAGAATCCTGCGCCAGCCAGCCCATGTGATAGGCCATGGAAAACAGCCCGGTACATAAACAGATGATTCCTGTAATAATCAAACACTCTCTGAATTCTTTGTCCATAAAGTATAACGGTAATTTATACAATAACTATAGTTCTGCATGCAGATAAAAGAAAATTCGATTGCATTACGTATATCACGCCTATGCAACCGATTGATTTGTTGTTAGAAAGAAGAGATAAGACAAAACGTCTTCATTCCTCTGTCGTGTTGTTCAAAATACAGCCCAACAGGGACGCTCCGGTCTGCTCCAGCGTCACTTTTGCCTTGTTAATCAGTTTGGCTTCATTCTTTCCGCTGGCAATGACCAGAATCACGCCGTCCGCCTTACCGCTTACCGATATGGCATCTGCCGAAGCCAGTACAGGCGGCGTATTCAAAAATACATAATCATATTCGTCGCGCACAGCCTGTAACAGTTCCTGCATCTGCCGACCGGAAAGAAATTCCCCGGCATTGGTGACCGCGGCGCCGCCGGTCACAATGTCCAAGCCAGCATCAGCAACACGTTGCACAAATTCATGGTAATCCGCCCCAGCAAAAAAGCAGTCCGTCAACCCCCGATTGGGCAGTTGAAACACTTCATGCAGCACCGGCGTACGAAAGTCACAATCAAGCAACAGCGTTTTTACACCGGTCTTGGCCATTACCACGGCAAGATTCGCCGCTACCACTTCCTGCCCTTCTTCCGCTGTGGTGCTGGTCACTATAATGACGCGAACCGCTTTCTCAGACTGTTTTGCCTTTGCCTGCAGCTTCATGCAAATCGCCTGATAGGCATCATATTGTAATCCCGTAGAATCTTTTATCGCTGTCCGTTCTATTTTTTCCATAAGAACCCCTTCACTTTACCGATAAGTCCAGATTCAGCTTCCTCTGCTTGCACTTCTAACCGATTTTCCACTGCCTCTGCATCCGGAATACAACCCAATACAGCCATACCAAGATGGATTTCCACATCCTGCTCCCGTCGGATCGCAGGATGCATCAGACCCTTTAACACATAATAGCTGCTGCTGAAGAGAAACCCCAACAGTGCAGCTAATGCCAACACCATTATCTTTTTCGGTTTTGATGGTTCTTCCGGCAGGGTCGGCTCGTTTACAACCTGTACATTATTCTGCTGCATCACTTCCGCAATCTTTGCTTCTTCCAACCGTTTGGCCAGCATAGCATGAATCTCTTTTGCCACAGAAGCATCCCTGGCAAGCCGGGCGAATTCTTTTTGCAATGCAGTATACTTGTCAAAATCTTCATTGTCTTTCGCCAGCGCATTACGTAGTGATTCTGCTTTTTGTTGTGCCACGGCCACCTCCGTCTGGCTCGCGAACTTTCTGGCGATCAGTTCCTGATGTACCTTATTGTCACTGGGTGCCTGCAAATTGGCCACTCGGGCCGTTTCTTCCACAACCTTCTGCTTCAGACTGGCAATCTGGGCATTTAAATCCATCATTTTGGGATGTTTTTCTGTGTATTTTTCCAGATACGCAATCCGCGTTTGTTCCAGTTTAACAAGCTGCTCATTATACTGTTTCACCGTCTGGTTATCCGCACTGGCCGCACCGGCGTTGGCAAGCTGCGCATCCACGGCAGCCAACCTTGCCTGGGCTGTTTCCAAGGCCACCTGGTTGGAAACCAGCTCATTTTCCCGGCTCTTAATTCGTCCCATGGACGTATTAGCACTGTCCGAAGGGGATGTCAGCTTATGTTCGGTTTTAAATTTTTCCAGTTCCATTTCCGCTTTTTCCAGATTTTCTTTAGCTGAAACGATCCGCTGTTCTAAGAATTTTCGATTTTTTGTCTGTTCCGTATTACCGACAACCGTAATTTTTTGCATAAAACTGTCTAGCAACCGCTGATTAGTTTTCTGCGCATTACTCGGTGTCTTTCCTGAAATAGTTATTTTTAGTATCTCCGTATTCCTTACTGGCTCAGTCTTAATACGCTTTACATAGGTTTCATATTTTAATTCTTCGTCTTTGTTTTCTTTGGCTTCTTCCTCCATAATCGGTTTCACGACATCCTGACTGATCAACACTTCCGCCATTGTACTCATTTGCTGTTGAATCAACGCTACATTTCCGCCTTCTATTCCACTTAACGGTGAATTGGCAATTCCTTTTGGCAGCGTGATGCGAAGCAAGGCTTCGGATTCATATACAGGCTTAGCAACCAACAGATACAGACAGCCCAAAACAAGGCAGCCTGCCGTTACTTTAGCTATTTGCCGGATGTGCCTTTTCACTATATTTGCCACTTCAAGCAAATCTATCGTCATTTCCTGCTCGTCCAAGGATCTTTCCCCCTTAATTCTACTCTACTTTATTCGTTAGTTAACATATGTCTTTTGTTGTATACGACAAAATCAGAACTTCTTATCTGCACGCCGCATAAAATACCAGCTTTCAATAAACGGCAACACGTCCCTGCCGAAATTAAACTTATGGTTACTTGTCAGGTACAGGCAGTCCCCTTCATGCAGGATCGGATTCTGGCTCATGTCGCCCTTTTTCAGAAACGCATTAAAATTCAGGAACTGGATATTATCTTCTTTGCCGTTACGGATCAGATACACTTTTTTCTTGGCCGCTTTGTCGGTAAAGCCATTAGCCGCCCCAATGGCATCCAGCGCCCGATGGCTTTTCGTCAGTTCGTGTAGACCGGCATGCCGTACTTCTCCCAACACAAATACACGAGTACTTCCCATTTTAGCAATATTTATAGTAATCAACGGGTTCACAATATATTCCGCCAGTCGTTCTTTCAACTCTTCGGTTAGACCTTCAACCGTCTTCCCTGTAACATCCACCGTGCCAATTAGCGGATATTCAAATCTACCATCCGTACGAGCAACATACGTGCCGGTAAGATCCCCATGTCCCATAACCTGAATCTGTACATGATCCCCGGCACTCATATTATATTCTTCCGCCATACATGGTAGCGAAAACAGCAAAAAAGCCGTCAATAAGAATGAAACAATTTTTATACGCATACAACCTCCGAAAATCTTTACTGCTTGTTGCTAACTATACAATTTTACAAAAGATCTATTTATTAAAAACGTCCTACTATTATTACCCAATTAATTATTTTATCCCATTCTAACATAACAATTATAGTGATTTTACTTCAAATCGTCAATTCATTTTTCCTTCAACTAACTACATTCAAAAGATCTGTTATACTAAAATAATTTTGGCGTTTAATCCGGCTTCACACACACAAACAACTTATTACTGTCATAATCTGCCGGCCCTACAACCGGACAAATCTCCACAGGCATAGTATCGCCATCAATGACAGAAACATCAAAACCAGCGCCTTCCAACAACTGCTTCGAATCCAACCCAAACACTCGCAGATGGTCTCTTTGGCCAAACCGGCGGATCCGTTCACGGTCTGCTTCTGCTGACATATCATCAGCCAATAACACATCTTCATAAACGGTATTATAGTTCCCGTCAATAGGGAAGGAACAAATCAGTTTCCCACCGGGCTTCAGAATCCGGCGCAACTCTTCCAGCGCTTTCTTATACTCTTTTACGTGTTCCAGCACATGATTGCAAAACACAACATCCCAACTGTTGTCAGGCTGGTCGATGCGTTCCAAGTCCAGTTTCAGGTCAGCCGGAGCAAACAAATCGGCAGACGTTACCGGAATCCCGTTCCGTTTCAGCCAATGCAACATCCCATATTCTAACGCAAAATACAGAATCTGTTTCCCTTTTAGGCTGTCCCTGTTTTGCTCACACCAGGTTGCCAAAATACGATGGCGGGGAAGTGAATGACAAACCGGACAGGCTACATCCTGCCCTATCTGTTCGTAGCGCTTACTATTAAAAACAACAGAATTGTTATGGTACCCGTCATCAACAAACCGGGAAAAACGAAGTCCACAGCACGGACAGTAATAATCCTTTTCAGAAGTAAATACCATCTGTGCTATTTTATACCACAGATATATACCGTATCTATACGGTTTACGCAAAACCTTCTTCACAGATTGCGGGCATTTTTTTCTTAACCAGGATATTAGCATCTTTTGACCCCATTTTTAATCATTTCTCTCACAAACGTATCCCTGTTATCGCCGGGATTTTTTACTCCCTCATTTCGTCCACACTCCCAATGGGTATAAAAATTCCCGGCGCTAACAAGCCATTTATATCCCTGATTCAAATAATACAACAAGGCAAACACAAAAACACTGTTAAACCTTGCCATGAAAATGGAAAACCGCAAGTATAAAGGCCAATATTCCTCACCAAAGCAAGAAAAATGATTAACAGAAAACATCTTCATCTCTTTAAAAGAAGAAGCATACTGTTGCCTTTCCTGTTCTGAACTGTCATAACACCACCGCCAAGTTCGCGCTATCGCAATAGCACAATACTGTTTAAGCTGTTTCAATAATTCTTTATCTGAATTAAAACGTTCATCCTTCAAAAAAAAATCATATCGCGATTTCTGGGCAAGCCAAAAATCAACTAAGTTAGACACTGAATGCGATTCCGTAATTGACCCACTTCTCTGCTTCCTATAGTGATAAAATGGTTGAGCTATAGATATAATACTAGCTGCCTGCAAATAATACTTATAGACTGTTGCATACTCTTCAAAAACATGACCACAGGGAAAATTTATATCCATAAAACGTACCCTACGGTAAAGCTTGCCCCAAGCTGCACCAGTATCATTGGCACTTTTAATTAATGCTTTTACTGCACTTATAACATTGGTATACTTAACAACAGGCGCCGGAACCGCTACTGTATGGTCAGGGTATTCCTGAAAAATACCACAAATAACAATATCTGCCATATTTTCATACGCAACACGAGTCAACATTTCCAGCATATTTGGTTCAATCCAGTCATCGCTATCTAAAAACATTAAGTATGTTGCCTTTGCCAGAGAAATACCTGTATTACGTGCGACCGACAGCCCCTGGTTTTTTGTAAAATGAATCACTTTAAACCGTGAATCTCTTGCAGCATATTCCTCACAAATTTTTCCACACCGATCAACTGATGCATCGTCTAACAAAATAATCTCAATATCCCGTAGGGTTTGTATACACAAACTGTCAAGACATTGTACTAAATACTCTTCAACGTTATATACTGGAACGATGACACTGACCAAAGGTTGTACTAAGTTGACAGCAGATAACTCTGATTCTTTTTTATCAAAGAGAAGTCCTTCTGCTTCCATATATTCACCTCAACGTCAATTTATACTATTTAGTCAGAATTAAATCAGGGGACTGTTATTACTCATTCTTCCTTAATCGCTTCTCTGAATCCTCTAATATTCGCTCTGTATCTTTCAACTTTTCCCTTGAAAACACTGGAAGTTCCACACACAAAAATTCTCGCACCAGTTTTATATAATCTTTTCCCGTTTTCCGGCGTTATGTTTCCATCCACCTCAACAAGTATATCTTGGCGATTGTTCTGTGTTAAAAAAGCTTTAAGCTTTTCGGCCTTGTGTAATGTGCTTGGCACTATTCTCTGACCCGCAAACCCAGGATTTACCATCAAAAGATTGATGCCATCAATATAATCCAGCACTTCTTCCAAAACATAGATTGGGGTGGCAGGGCTAATTGCAAGAAACTTTTTGCAACCAAAAGGGCTCAACCAGTCAAGTGCACGCTGCACCTGGTATGTACCTTCATAGTGAATAGATACTATATCTGATTCTTTAATTCCCATCCACTGCAATTTATATTCGGGGTTCCGTATCATCAAATGCATATCCAGCGGAATATTAGTTAGTTCACGCAGGCCCCGTATATAGTCTACGCCTAAGCCGAAATTAGGTACAAACTCTCCATCCATTACATCAATATGAAGATATTCAACCTGTTCTTCTTCGAACACTTTAATAGTTTCTTTTAAATTTACTAAGTCCGCGCACATCATTGACGCAGAAATCATGCCTTTCATGCTCAATTCTCCTCGTTCCAGACTGTCATCACCTTACAATACGGTTCCTTATGTTCACGCATTAATTGCAGTCCATCTTTGAATTTTTCCTGAGAAAAAACATGAGAAATTAGATTTCTTACACTAATACTATGTTCAGCGAGGGCCTCTTTCACTTCAGTCCAATCACAGGATTTTCCAGGTTCATACGAAGAGTTCCATGTTCCTGTCAATACCAACTGCTTTCTAAGAATTCTCCAGTATGTATCCTGCTTCAGCGTGATATCGCCTTCTGGATTTCCCATAAGAACAATCCTTCCTCCTGCTTTCGTCAGGTTAATTGATTTGTCTATGGCTGTTTGGCTACCGACTGCTTCCAGTACAGCGTCAAATTCTTCATTATAATTTTGCAAAATAGCATAACTTACACCAGGCAAGGCCTCGGTAATACTTCGTTTACTTTCATTCCTTCCTAAAACAGTAACCTTTGCAGCCCCCATCTTGAGTGCCCATTGTGCCGCAGCAAATGCAATCATTCCGGTTCCAACAATGGCCACTCGATCTGTTTTCTTAATATTCATCCTCTTTATTGCATGCAAGGAAACCGCTAAGGGTTCCATCATGGCAGCATCGGTAAAGTTCGTATCTTCAGCCAACACTACCAAATTCCATACTGGGACCGACACATATTCAGCAAACGCCCCATCTCTTCTGGAACCAATATAATCATAGTTGGCACACATTTCATAATTCCCTTCCAAACATTGCGAGCATTTTTTACAGGGAATTAACGGAAAAACGCCTACTCTTTTTCCAACAAGGTATTCGTTTTCTTTATCAGCAACACTATCAACGATGCCAGAAAATTCATGCCCAGGAATGGTAGGAAAGTGATAGGTTCCTTTGGTAAAAACCCGGGGGATATCAGAGCTGCAGATTCCTGCAGCTTTCACCTTAACAATACACCAACCCGGATGACATTCCGGTTTGTCTACTTCTTCATAATTTAAATTATTAACTGCATGCAACACATAGGCTTTCATAAGGATTTCCTCATTTCCATGACAAACTTGTTATAATCATCTTTCGTTGTGATCTTATAGTTCTTTTCAGAACCAGGAAACAGACCTACTTTCAGTCCCTTATCGTAAGCAATAGCACAAGTACCACGTATCTGTTCCAGTTCTTCATCTGTTAAAGCTTCATTAATTGCCAGATATGTCCCTAAATGGCAACCTTCTGGGGCCTGACCGGCAAATAAATAGTCTCGATTCAGAAGTGAATTGATATTTTTCCCGTCTTCACTCACATAAACAGTATCTTTTACCGAAATTACCGGCATGGAACAATCAAAATCTTCTAACAAGGAAATACATTGATTAATAATCTCTGTAGAAACACAAGGACGTGCAGCATCATGAATGACAACTAAGTCCTCTGGTTTACCGCCTAAATCTCGGATGCAACGCAATCCGTTTAAAATAGAATGTTGTCGGCTTTGGCCCGCATTAGCAAAACCAACAAATTTGGAAATATCGTAATCATGTATATATTCTTGAAGCATATTCCACCAGCTACAATCAGCCACTATAACAATATTGGTTATTGTGCTATTTGCCTGAAAAGTATCCATACAATAACCAATAATTGGTTTATTATTGACAAGCAAATACTGTTTTGGAATGCTACCTCCCAATCTTGTGCCTGTACCGCCAGAAAGAATTAAAGCAGTTACCAAGTTTATCCCTCCAACCAAAGAATTATAAAACGATTAGTAATTATGATATTTATAGGTTTGTACAAAAAACAGTTATTTAAAGTTAATTAAAAACTATAGTATAGTAAGTGTTTGGGTAAGTACTTAAAATTATTTTATTATCCGCCAAAAAACTAATCCCCTCTGCTTCTTTGTTTTTTATTTCATCCGGAAAATTTGTTATTTCATGAACAATTCGCTTTTTTTCCGGATCAATTACAATAATTTTTGTTTCTGGGTTCTTCCAATCTGAAGAGATCGCCCATATATAACCATCGTGAAATTTTTGTCCTTGTACTGTTATGATAAAAGGAAGTTTAAATGACATTATTTTTTGGGGAAGGTATACATTTTTAGAAATTTCGGTGCAGTTTTTTAAAGACCATTTAGACACAATCATATAATTATCGATACTTGATTGATAATTTTTTCTTGCATATCCAATTGTATACATAAATCCATTATCAAAATCAGAACAATGACCAGCATAGTATCCGGTATCCTCTTTAGGGAAATGATATGTTCGTACAAGTTTTGATTCTGTTTCTGTAACCCTATTTACATAAACTTTTAATGGAGTGGTGTCACTAGTAGCATATAAAAAGGGATATTTGTCACTAGAAGTGTTGATACTTTTTCCAAATTCTATACAGTCTCCATGTTCTGTTTTACTATCAAATTTACTTATCATTTGATAGTTTTCTAAGTTATAAGTGATTATGATATTTGGATTATATGCCTGAAAAATGACGCCATTAAAAACATCAAAGTCCTGAGACGTCCATTTTTTACTCAACATATTACTCAACATATTAACTTTATGAACTTCTGTAATTTTATATTCTTTTCCCCATAACATTCTTTTAGGGTTATAACTAATAAAAAATATAACAGCCATAATAAAGAAAGAAAACAAAAAAATACGTTTATTAATTAACATCAGTATAATAGCCCCCTTGTCAACCACAGTTTAAAAAACAACGTAAATATATTAAAATTATATTAATTATAAGGGGTTAAAAATGCTAAAGATTTAGCAATTACTGCTCTAACACCATTTTGAATTCTTTTAGCTTTTTCTCTTTATTCAGCTCAAACTCCAATAATTACTATTTTCTCCATACCATCTTATTTACCACGCCTACATAACTCTGAATAACTTTCACTACTTTATCGCTGACATTTTCGTCCATATAGTCAGGTACTGGTATTCCATTATCCCCGTTCTTTACCATTTCCACTGCTGTATCTACGGCCTGCAATAATCCTTTGGTATCAATGCCGCTCAGAATAAAGCAACCTTTGTCCAGCGCTTCAGGACGTTCCGTGCTGGTTCGTATACACACAGCCGGGATAGGATGGCCAATAGAAGTGAAGTAACTGCTTTCCTCCGGCAGTGTGCCGGAATCAGACACTACACAGAATGCATTCATCTGAAGACAATTGTAATCATGAAACCCCAGAGGTTCATGCTGGATAACACGTTTGTCCAATTCAAATTTTCCGTCTTCTTTCATTTGTTCCAAACGTTTGCGGCTACGAGGGTGACAACTATATAAAATCGGCATATTGTATTTTTCTGCCATCATATTAATTGCGGTAAACAAGCTTAAGAAATTCTTTTCCGTATCAATATTCTCTTCCCGATGAGCGGAAAGCAGAATGTATTTTCCCTTCTCCAGTTCAAGTTTTGCATGCACATCCGAAGCCTGAATCTTGCCCAAATTCATGTGCAGCACTTCTGCCATGGGAGAACCCGTGACGTAAGTACGTTCCTTAGGCAGACCGCAGTCTGCCAGATAACGACGGGCGTGCTCGGAATAGGCCAAATTAACATCGGAAATGATATCCACAATGCGACGGTTAGTCTCTTCCGGCAGGCACTCATCCTTACAGCGGTTGCCTGCTTCCATGTGAAATATGGGAATATGCAGACGTTTGGCTCCGATAACGGACAAGCAACTGTTGGTATCTCCCAGCACCAACACTGCATCTGGTTTCAATTCAACCATCAGCTGATAGCTTTTGGCAATGATATTCCCCATAGTCTCGCCGAGATCAGTACCTACCGCATCCAAGTAAACTTCCGGATCTTTCAATTCCAAATCATGAAAGAACACACCATTCAATGTATAATCATAATTTTGTCCGGTATGTGCTAAAATGGTATCAAAATACTTTCGGCACTTTTTGATGACAGCGGCCAGACGGATAATCTCTGGACGGGTACCAACAATAATCAATAGTTTTAACTTTTCATTTTCTTTCCATTGCGCAGTAGCAGCCATATCGTTCCGCCTCCATACATTGTTCGTTTATTATATTTCCGTGATTACAATCATTATAATCACGGAAATAACTTCTTGCATATATACTTATTTCACCACCGGTTCCCCAAACGTATCCGGATGATTAGGATCAAACATCTCGTTAGCCCACATTACGGTTATTAAATTTTCCGTGTCAGACAGGTTGATAATGTTATGTGTATACCCTGGTAGCATGTGTACAGCTTGGATCTTGTCACCACTGACCTCAAACTCAAGGACTTCGTCCGTGCCGATTTTGCGCTCCTGAATCAAACCGCGGCCACTAACCACAATGAAGAACTCCCACTTGCTATTGTGCCAATGCTGGCCTTTGGTGATGCCAGGTTTGGTAATATTGACACTGAACTGGCCGTGGTCAACAGTCTTCAACAACTCTGTAAAACTACCCCGGGTGTCCACGTTCATCTTTAAATCAAAGGCCACCTTTTCCTTCGGCAGATAACTCAAATACATACTGTACAACTTCTTCTCAAAACTTCCCTCGGGAATGGCGGGCATAACCAAGTCCTTAGGCTGATTGTGGAATATATGCAGTAATTCCACAATGCACCCCAGAGTTGCCTTATGGGTCACGGGCGCACCGCAGTACTGCCCCTCTCCGCACCACAAGGGAGTAAGACCGTCAAAAGAAACGCCGTCCACAACTTTCCCCGCAGCAGGATACGCGCATCGGTGGGGCTTCCCTTCCAGCGCATCGTACATCTCTTCCAGCAGGTCATCTATGAACAACATCTCCAGTTCCACCGCAGGATCGTTCACGGTAATCGGCAAATCATTGGCAATATTGTTACAGAAGGTACCAACTGCAGAATTGTAATTGGGGCGCACCCATTTACCCACCAAGTTAGGGAAACGGTATACATATACCGTAGCACCTGTCTCTTTAGCATAATCAAAAAACAATTCCTCTCCAGCCTTCTTGCTCAATCCATACTCCGATGTGCCAAAACGCCCGGCCAACGTGGCCTGCAACGAACTGGACAACATCACCGGACAAGTGTTCTTATGCTTTTTCAGTGTATTCAACAATACTGAAGCAAAGCCAAAATTACCCTCCTTAAACTCTTTCGGATCTTTTGGGCGATTCACTCCAGCCAGATTAAACACAAAATCACAATCAGCACAGAAAGTGTCCAATTCTTCCAATGTGTTATCCCGATCATATTCATAAATCTTTTCAATTTTAATATTCGGTCGTGTCCAGTTTTTTCCATCCCGAATATTCTTTAAATTTTCAACTAAATTTCTACCTACAAAACCGGCAGAACCGGTTACCAAAATATTCATAGAGAAAACCTCTTCCTACGCTGTGGTCAAATATGCCTAATTCCCTGCAATTCTTCCTTCACATAATCTGTCGTCAAAATCTTCTGAACCGTCTCCTCCACAGTCAGCAACTTAGTATTATGGGATGTATAACTCTCGTCTGCTTGAGTCTCAACCTTTCCTTTGGTAAAATATTTATCGTAATTCAAATCCCGGTTGTCAGCGGACACACGGAAATAATTGCCCATATCCTCAGAACGCAGACGCTCTTCCCGAGTCATCAGCGTTTCATATAGTTTTTCCCCGTGGCGGGTACCAATAACCCTCATACCTGTATCCCCAAATAATTGTTGCACTGCTTTAGCCAACACACCAATGGTAGAAGCATCCGACTTCTGGATAAATAAATCCCCAGGATTGGCGTGCTCAAAAGCAAACTTTACCAAATCAACCGCTTCATCCAGGTTCATAAGGAAACGGGTCATATCTGGGTTAGTAATGGTGATAGGATTACCTGCCTTAATCTGATCAATGAACAAGGGAATGACCGATCCACGACTGCACATCACATTGCCATAACGAGTACAACTGATTACCGTGCTTCCCTGCTCCACTGCCACCCGGGCATTGGCTGTAACCACATGCTCCATCATGGCCTTGGAAATGCCCATAGCGTTAATAGGATAGGCCGCCTTATCCGTACTCAGGCACACCACCCGCTTCACTCCAGCTTCAATGGCAGCATGTAACACGTTATCTGTGCCCTCCACATTGGTCTTCACTGCCTGCATGGGGAAAAACTCGCAGCTGGGCACTTGCTTCAGAGCTGCCGCATGAAAAATATAATCCACACCGGGCATGGCATCTGCTACGGACTGGTAGTCCCGCACATCGCCAATGTAGAATTTGACTTTAGCAGCATGTTCAGGATGCTTTGCCTGCAAATCGTGCCGCATATCATCCTGCTTCTTCTCATCCCGAGAAAAAATACGTATTTGCGCAATATCTGTAGTAAGAAAGTGTTTCAACACCGTGTGACCGAAACTACCTGTGCCACCGGTAATTAATAAAGTAGCTCCATTAAATGCGGACATAGCTTAACTCCCCCAACTTTCTTTATTTATCCATGAAACTTACGATTCTAAAAAGACTTACTCTATCAATTCAAGCTTTTACAATTTTTTTAATATTGTAAAATTACAAACACATAATATTATAAAAAATGCTTTTTTATAATATTATAAGCAATTTCCGGAGTGTAGTGTTCCTTCAGGTATTTAAACCCTCTTTCGCCATCACAAACCAGCGTACCTTGAGCTATATTTGCCACTAATTCTGCAACTTTTCTCGCATCATTGCTTTCACGCCACCATCCAAACCCACCGTCAACAATAACCTTACCAACATCCGTATTGGGATCGGTCACTGCCAGAATGGGAAGCTTTGCCTGCATATACGATAAAAGACGGCTTGGGAAATTGGGAATTGTAAAACGGTGGTCTAAGAAAATTAAACCGACATCACAACTTCCAATCATTTGGTCATAATCATCTTTTGGGATACGTTGCATAAGTTTAACGTTACCAGGTTGTTCCCTTTCAATAAATTTTTTTAACAGCCCAAAGTGGGTACCGGAACCAACAATTAAAAAATAAGCATTTGTAACAGGTGTTAGCAATTTCAAACATTCTATTAAAAAAGGAATTCCTTGGGGCTTACCAAGATTACCACCATAAACAAAAATCTTTTTGTCCAACGGAAGATTATATTTTTCCCTAAATTTTAAAACCTGATTTTTATTGCACCGGTAATCAATCGGCTCAGCAGTATTTGGACACACCTCAAGTTTATCCGCATTAATTTCCGGATTGTGCCTTAATACGTAGTAAACATTTGCCCTCGACATACAACCAATATAATCTGAAATCTTATAAAATTCTTTCTCCTTTTTTCTAAAATATCTATATATAAAGCCTTTTAAACCCGTAGTAGACATCATACCAATATCTACCGCATTCTGTGGGAAAATATCTTTTAATATGAGATATGTTTTTGCTCCATCTCTATTTTTAACATATTTTACTGCTCCTAATAATGTAATAGGCGGTGTAGGATACAGTACCAGGTCAAATTTAACATCAGCTAAATACTTCTTTATTGCTTTAATAAAGAACTTCGTCACATTTAATGTCGCGATTCCCTTTTTAATAATGCTACTGTTTTTTTGAATATTGCCTATCTGGAACCTTATTATCGTTGAGCCTGTTTCTTTTATTATATGCTTTCCATCCCAATTATTTTGCTGTTCAACAGGTGACAAAACATAAACATCATCACCATGTTTAACAAATTGCTGGAGTAAACTTGAATATAAACCAATCGTATTTAGTGTTTTAAAATCCGCTAAAGACATAAATAGTATTTTCATTTTTTGTTTTTACATCCTTTTCATTCTTCACGATACACCAGCTTTAATGTCAAAACGCCTAAGTATTCCCTTATTAATATAGCTAAATTATTTAATACCTTGTATGTGGAGTGAATGTGTATAAATGTCATATATCATAATAAAAACATTGCTTTACTTACTTTTTAAGTATCCGGCTATTCTCTTTTTATTAAAAAAAGCAAGTAATAAAAAGCACGCTGACAGGGTTCCGATCAACGTATAACGTAAGAAATTATAATGGTTAAGCTGCGGACTAAATATCATTACAGTACCTGCCATTATAGTAGACAAAACAATGCCTTTCATGGATATGACATCAGCATAGCCAGACTTCCTAACCAATACATAATTAATTACCAATAAAACAGAAAACACTGCAATATTTACATAAGCCAACACTACCAGTCCATAAACAGGAAGGAACCAGATTTTCGCAACCACACTTAGCAAAGCAAAAACGCCCGAATAAAACGCAACTTGTACCACGTTTTTATCGTATGACAAAATGATAGTAAATACAGTTGACACGGCTTGCAAATAAGTAGCAAATAAAAGCCCCGGCAAAAGTGGAATTGCAGCTAAATACTTTTCCCCCCCCAATATGTATATCAGTTCCGGTATCAACAAAATAGTTGCTACAACCATAACCGCAAGCAATACTACATAAAAAAAAATACCTTGGTTAATCAATTTGTTCTTGCCCAACTCTAAATTATCCATAATCCATGTAGTAATCGCTCCAGACGTAGATTGGAAAAAAATCGTAAAGATAATAGTTACACTTGTAGCGATACTCATGATAGCTGCAGCTTCTGCACTTTTTATACTCTTTGCGATGATAACATTTGTAGAAGTTAAAAGATTTGCCACAAAAAAATGCACTAACAGCGGCAATGATAAATAAAGAGCATACTTACAATACCTCCACTCAAACGCTAGGCTTTTTTTAAAAATTGAAACAGTACAAAACAGTCCAAACAGAGCAGAAGGAAAATAAAAACCATAAATACGTGCGGAAAGACCTTCTAACGGGGGGAGATAATATACCAAAGCAACGGATATAACTGTCGGTAAAAATAAACTTAAAAAACTAATAATTGCAACCGATTTATATCGATATAACGTTCTTTCGCGAGCATAATACATTGAACGGCAAAAAGAAAAAAGTATTGATAAAAATAAAATATGAACGTATTGCACTGGAATAGCAACTATTTTAGTAATATGATTTTGAAAGATTAAAAAAAATAAATATGTGCCTACCGTTATAGCACAACCTAAAAATGTAACTGATGAAATAAAATCATCGAATTTCTTATTAAAATCAATGTATGCCCTGCTAATGACATTATTATTATGCAACTCTACACCTGTAATTGATAAAAAAATACCAAGCCAACCAGCAAAGTTCGAAAACTCTCCATAATCCGAAGTAGTCATAAGCCTTGCAAATATCGGCGTTGTTATAAATGCAACAGCCTTTCCCATAAAATTGGCAAATACATACCAAAAGCCAGCTTTAAAAGCCAGTGTAGAATTACCACGTTGTAAATTATTTTGGTTAATATTGTTTTGCATTTACTATTTTATTCCGCAACTTAAAAAAATAAAATTTTTATTGCAGTCAACTTACTGCTAATTCATTTAGTCAGATTAAATTCCAATAATACAGAACTAATTATGTCCATTTACCTATCAGAAAAAGCACTACACACATTTTTATAATTCCAGCATACCATTAATTAAATCATACAGCACAGTGAACATATTTGCAGTAAAAAAAGAAAGCATCCAATTTCCAAAATCAAACCATGTACACTTCCATATTTGCATTATAAAGCTTAAAAAACCAATAACCGCATATACCGGAACTAATAATCTTAACAAAGCGGGCAGTTCTTTATAATGTAAAATAAAAGGTATAATCAACATGCCAAAAGCTGTATAGAAAGCAGCTGCGAAACGCCAGAAGTTGGGCATTGGCATCGTAATACCTAACAATATGCTCATTATGGCGATTAAGCCAATAAAAACATAGAATTTTTCATTATCGTTAAAAATGCGCTTTACTGAACGCAAACCATAACTTATCAACACGAGAGCAATTGTCATACCAATTACCATCACAGTACGGTCAAATTTAACTGTAATAGAATTCACTGATATTATTGAGTATGCTGCAAAATCATTATTCATATACTGATGTAAACGCGACAATATTTGGTGAACACGATTACCTAGCTCCCCGCCCAGAAACGAAAAAATATTAGTTGAATAAATAATATCCACCAAAGGTTTAAATATCACTGGCAAAACAAAAACCAATTCAAAACAA
This sequence comes from Acidaminococcaceae bacterium, assembly GCA_017443005.1. Classification (GTDB taxonomy): domain Bacteria; phylum Bacillota; class Negativicutes; order Acidaminococcales; family Acidaminococcaceae; genus Succiniclasticum. The sequence continues at coordinate 31,813 of JAFSPK010000031.1, read as the reverse complement.
TTCTTTAACGGTAGACAAAATACACGGAACACAATTAACACAGCCGTAGACAAATGCATTAAACAACCAAAGATATAACAAAAAAATACAAATAAAAAACTTTTTTTTCTAACCAAGTCAAGATATACTGCAAGAACAACTAAAGCCAAAGAGAATACATTTCTCACATTATTCACTATCGTAAAATAAGGCAACATTGAAATTTGAAATAGAACAATGATAGGAATGTATCTTTCCGAATTGTATCTAGCTGCTGTATCACATGTAATATAAAATGCAACCGCATAAACTGTTGAAGTTGTTATTGCTGGTATCATATGTGGCGCTTGTATTGTGCCAAAAAACCAAAAAATAAAATCTCTAGCATACAATCCATCATTATACTTTTGAAACGCCTCGATCAAACTTAATTTGCCAAAATCTTCAATCATTGGCAGATAAACAGCCAAGTCTAAATCATTAATGTAATTTCTAGGTGGCGGCTCAAAAACATACGCCCCTATAAATAACGCGTACACAAGAAACGGAATGTATTTTTTCCATTTTAAAGGACTTTTTATTAAGCCAATTAGCGCATAAGCAAAACTTAGTGGCGGAAAACATAATATATATAAAGACAAAAACAACAAAGCGTGTCACCTCAATAGTTAACCGCATTTAGTAAAATTATTTTTACCCTTCATTTAAATGATTTCTTTGCCATAATCAATCCTTTTACAATAATGCATTTCTCTTTTTTCTACTGGTGGAATTGTTTTCCAGTCACCGTACCGGTTCTCTAAATACCCCTCTGCATCATTCGGAATCCAAACAGGTATGCCGCAAAAGTCTGATTTTTTCATAGGAAGATAGACGTCGCGTTGCACTGTTTCACCAAAATAAAGCAATATTCCCAAAGGTACTGTACATCTTTTTGATGGTTCTGCATACCCAGACACCTCATATAGTTTCTTATACCAATCCTGTAGCGGAATAATTGAAAAAACCGTGCCAATTAGTTTATAAAAAGAATACGTAATGTTCCATCGCCATCCCAAGTTATGATTAATAACATTTTCTTTGGTTTCCACAAAACCTATAATCGCTATAAGAAGGATTGTTTGAATACCTTTAATTAAACTTAACAATTTATTGTTGGGTACATTTTCAATAATTGCAATATCAATAAAGAGTTTATTCATTGCGTTTTTTTTCGAAAACGCACTTTCATAAACAGAATCTTTTTTATATATTTTCCCCATCCTAACTTCTGCGCCTTTATAATATCCAGGGCCGCGAAAATCATATTTTTCACAAATGTTTCTTTTATTGTATCTAAATAAATCCATTATTTTTTCATAATCTTCACGCGTAACATTAGCGTCAAAATCATCATCCCAAGGAATAAAGCCGTTATGTCTTATTTTGCCTAATAAAGAACCCCCACCCAAGCAAATTTTTATACCTTCTGCTTCAAATATCGGAACCAAATCTTCGAGCATACACAAATAAAACTTCTGAAGTTTGTTTATATGTTCCTGATCAATAAAAACAAAGTCATTTCGATGACTCCTTACATATTCTTCAATTATGTTACTTAACCTAAATTTATTCAAAAATGACATAGCCCTATTCCTTAAATTTTAATAGCCCTTCCACAAATTGTGTTTCAAAGGTAATAATTGAAATATCTTTTCAAAGACATTGATTTTTTAAGTATTGCCAATCTGCAAATGGAGAATATTACATTACATTCCTTTACAAAATGAATTGACTGTCCTTTCCTTTTCTCGGCAGAAGGTATAGCATAAACAAAACACCCCGTTTTTATAAACTCACGTAACAAGTCAGTTAAATTCTTCCCTGCTCATTCAATGAATCAAGCTCCACCAAAGTTAAAATTAAACATTCATACTAAATGCCTTTTATTCTTCCACAATCTCAATCAAACCCACACTCAGCGAATACAGAAACACAACCCGCTTTCCGCCGAAAGCAACTGCAGGCGCAAGGGGTATTGTAACTTTAAACCGTTTTTGCTGTAGCCTTTCTATATCCGCTTCAATCTCATTGCTCTTATAACAAATATGATAGGGTGTAGGCCCAATTTTATCTAAAAACACATCAACCGGTGTACCGTCGCTGATCGGAGCCACCAGTTCAACTCGGTAATCGCACATTTCACCAAAAGCAAGGTAGATATTACGATCAGTATCTGAAATCGTTCCTTCAAATTCAAAGCCAAGGGCTTCCATTTGTTTTTTGGCTTTATCAATATTCTTCACAGCATAGCCGATATGGTCAATTTTCATTCCCAGTCACCTGCCAGCACTTTCAGGAATACGTTGGTAATGGCTGGTAAGGAATCTACAGGTGTGGTGTAGTCCTTGCGGTCACCAATTTCTTTAATCTCACCGGTTACGGTTTTAAAGCCCAGCTTTTCAAATAAATCAAGTACGGGTGCATTCTTCGCGGTTTTAATATAGGCAGCCTTAACAGTAGTAATCCCCTTTTGTTTCAGTAAATCTTTGATCCGTGCCATCATCTCATTTTCTGCATTGCGGCCCATTACACGACAACTCATCAGGTAGGTATCTATCTCAGCCACTTCTTTTTCGTATTTCAAAATCAGCACCGCTACCAGTCCCTGATCGCCATACTTATCTGCCATATGGACAGTGATAATATCCGAGTTCTCCGCTATTGCCAGCCCATGGATTTCTTCTTCACTGTAACGCTTGGTAGTTACATTAAATTGATTAGTTTTGTTGGTAAGCTGGGTTACCCGTTTTTCCTCTTCCGGTTTCATGAAATGGATATCCATGGTCATTTCCAGTTTCTTTAAAAAGTCTTCCATGGAAACAGCACTGCTCATCTCTGTTTTGCGCATGGCTTCTGCCCGGTACATAGCGGTCTTATTTAAATCTTCCCCAGTCACTTCCAGAGAAAGGAAATAGTCATCATAGGCTTTGGCAACCACATTAGGCAGCTGGGCTGTATCTTTCGGGAAATCAATTACGGCTACTTCCGGACATTCCGCTTTCATCCGTTCCCGTTCAGCCGGGTTGTCATCTAAAAAGACAAAAGAATCCAAACCGATATTCAAATTCTTGGCCAGTTGCCTGATATTCACTGTCTTGGGTTCCCAGTTAATGACTTCCGCCACCAGGTCCTCGTGCTGAAGTACCATATCTGGATGCTTAAATACCGGTTCCACATCTTCCACATTGTTCTTGGAAAGGATAGCAACCATAACCCCCTGATCTTTCATCTTTTTCAGGATACGCTGGGTATCTTTATAGCGGGCGCCTTCCTTGTTGTTGGCAAGCTGAATACCGTTCACCCCGTCTTCCCCGATAACGCCGCCCCAAAGGGTATTGTCCAAATCCACAGCAATGCATTTCTTTTTTGCCCCTTTGGTCACAGAAGTATATCTGGTAATCAGTTCTGCAATAGCAGTCATACCCTTCATAGAATAGGGCATGGACCCCATATACCACATTTTGAACGCATAGAAAACCTTACGTCCCAAATCGGCAATTGCGTCTTTTACCGGAAGAATATAGATGTTTTTGCCGTTATCGTGAAGCTCTTGTACACGTTCAATAAGATAGTTTTCAAAATATGCTTCTAATCGCACTTCCGCTCCAAAATGGCAGGTCACATTGCTGATGTCAATAGAAGAAACAAACACCGGTACGCCCGGTAAATTGGCAGATACAACCTGTAAGGCGCTGCACCATTCATCAATTGTCTGGCAGCCCTTTTCCCTGTTGTTCCACGTATCCGCATAGGCATCAGCATGAAGCAAAACCACTACTGCGTCCGGCTTAAAAGCATACAACCCGGACATAGGATTGATCAATTCCTGTTGCCATGTATCAAAACCGGGGGAAAGGTAAAGCTCTGCCTTTGGCTGTAACATACCAGCCAAAAGATCTACCGTTACATTTGATAAAAGAGCAATCTTCATTGCAAAATCCTCCGTCTCTTATGCCTGAGTGTAACGATAAAAATCGTTCAGCGTTTTAATGTTGGGCACATCTTCTATGGGGATTTCTACATCATATTCTTCTTCAATTTCCATCACCAGGCGCATATGCATCAGGGAATCCCATTTTTTATATTCTTTAAATCTGGTTTCACCACTAATTTCAGCCGGGTCAACCTGCATCACACCTGCCACAAAAGCCAAAAAGTCTTGCATTCTGTCTCCTCCTACACTTTCCTTACAGAGTGTCCGCCGTCAGCCGTAATAATTTGTCCATTGATCCATTTCGATTCTTCGGAAAGAAGGAAACAAATCAGGTTGCTGGCATCGCTCACTTCGCCAATACCAAGTGGGTAAGACTCCAGCAAATTCTTCATGCCCTCTTCCGTCAATTTATCCATCCAGCCTGCTGCCATAGGCGTTCTGACCGGTCCAAAGCAAACTTCATTGACGCGAATGCCTTTTTCCATCAGTTCCGCTGCGGCCGGAGCCAAATAGCCTTCAATGGCTCCTTTCGCTGCCGCATAGGCAGTATGCCCCATGGCTCCTTCATGAGCAGACTGAGAGGAAATTAGCACGATACTGGTTTCTTCTGCATGGTTTTTCTTCTTGCTGATTGCCGCAATCATCACCATGGGAACCAAGGCATGCAAACGCCAAAGGTTTTCGATATCTTCCACCTTGGTCAGATGCAATGGAGCCATTTTATCAAATCCAGCACAATGAACAAAGCCACCAATCGGTCCATACTCTGCTACAATATTTTTTACCAGGTCATGCAACTGGGTAACGTCCATCAAATTGCATTCCTGCAAAAACAATCGCCCCGGATAGTTTTCTGCTATAGCGCGTATCTCATCTCGTATCGTTCTGTCCAAGCCAATGACGGTGGAACCAGATGCAAGCAGTTTTTCAGCCACAGCCTTGCCGATTCCACCGGAAACACCGGTAACCAACACATTATTCATACATTACCCCTTCACACACTTCTTATAAAGATCGCCGACGGTATTGCATTCCATAAATTCATCCACCGAAACTTTTGCACCGTACTCATCCTCCATCATGATGATTAGAGAAAAGCCCACCATAGAACTGAAGTCTTCCAAATCCCTAAATAAAGTATCCATAGTAATTTCTTCAGGTTCTATTTCAAATATCTCCGCCACCAACTCAAGAAATTGTTGCATTGCTACTGCTCCTTTATCTCATTATGTTTTATAAAATCTTCAAAATGACCCGGCCATATTTTGGTTCCGCACGGAACTGCTTCTATTCTCTTTTTCCCGATTTCTTCCCATTTTTGCACACTGCCACCGGGAAGATGGAGTTCAATTTCAAAATCTTTAAACAAGCTGTCACCAGAGAAAAAGTCACTTTCATCTACATATATACCAATACTGCCCAAAGAGTGTCCAGGTATTTCTAACATGGTTACGGTATGTTCCTGCCATTGTAACGATATCTTATCTTCAAATATTAAATCTGCTTCACAACTGTAATCAACTATATTTAAAGTTGTTTGCTTGGCAGGAAGTAAAGTTTGCAACAAACAAAAGGTATCAAAATATCTGGACATATTTTTCCGAGGATCTTTGATGTTCGCAGCACAGGCCTTGCTGCAAAGAACGGGCGCTCCTGTAATGTTTTTCCATTTATTGACACCGGAAATATGATCATAATGTTCATGCGTAAGAAGTATTTTGTCGACAATCAAATTATCGGCAGGTGTTACATCTTCAAAAGGGTCAATGATTATCGCATGACCTTTTTCAACAATTACATACATATTGGATAACATTAATCTTGATACATACCGGTTAATTTTCATTTTTTACTATTACTTAAGACTTTCCATATTGGAAAAATTTATAAAATGCGTTGGGATCCAACGTAATCAAACCTGCGCTGGCAGAAAGCCCCCCACCAAATCCGGAAATCAAAACCCTATTATCTTTGTTTTTAAATAACATTCTCGTAGCTTCCTTAGCAATGGTTACGGGAACCGTAGCAGAAGCAGAATTACCAACCGAATCACCGGATTGCCAGGTTTTTTCCCAGGCAAACTTTAATTTTTTACCTAGCTTTTTAATCATATACATGTTTGCCTGATGGGGGACAAACGAATCTATTGTTTCAGCATTTTCTCCAATTTGTTCAAGGAAACGGGCTAACCATTTGGAAACATCCATTGCGACAAATTTGAAAATTGCAAAACCATCCATATAAATATCTACATTTCTACGTTTACCACCGTCCGGCAAATCCTTAAATTCTAAGTCTTCTCCCTGAACTGGTGATTTAGAACCGGCGGCAGGAATATACAAGGATTCTCTTCCCGAACCGTCTGTATAAAACGTAAATAACCACTCCGTTTCCTTTTCAGTTGCAGAAATCAATGTTGCGGAGCCGGCATCTGCCATAACAGGCACAGTAGATTTATCCAAGCCTGACATATAGGCGCTCTGGATATCGCCATCCAGCAACAGCACCTTTTTGCCCGAAGCTTTTACAAACATGGATGCTATATATAATCCATAAGCATATCCTGAACAAGCAAGACTGATATCAAAGGCCGGTATTTCTTTAGATAACCCTAACTTTTCCTGAACCAATGACGCATTAAAAGGCATCAACCGGTCCGGTGTAAAGGTAACAAACACAACACCGCCAATTTCTTCCGGTTTCGTATTGGTTCCTTTCAAAACCGCCTCAGCACTGGCAACACAAAGATCACCAGTAGAAGTACCTGAATTTGCAATATACCGCGTTTTTATTCCGGTAGACTGTATGATTAGTGTTGCTTCATCACCATACATTTCACGCAGTGATGTTTCATTATCAATTCTTTGTTCAGGAACACAAGCAACAATTCCATCAATATGGATACCTTTAATACTGAAAACTTGCATCTGTTTCACCCGTAATTCTTATAATTTTGTTTGCAACTTACTGCATTGTTAAAATTTTAATACTTTAGCCGGTACTCCCATCACTGTAGTATTATCGCGAACATTACGTAATACAACAGAGCCTGCACCTACTACCGCATGTTCCCCAACTTTCATTTTGGGAACAATCGTACAATTCGTTGCGAGATAAGCACTGTCTTTAACTAACACATGTCCACTTACACAAACACCTGACATAACAGATACATAATTGCCTATAACACAATCATGCCCTATCGTAGTTGATATATTGAATACACAATGACTGCCAATTATCGTATTGACACTAACACAACTTCCAGTGCAAACAATACAGCCTTTTCCTATCACCGAAGTGTTCGCAACATTAGAAGAAGGATGGATTAACGTCTCCCAGCCAGTATAGTCAGGCAGCATTTCTACAATACGTCTACGAATATCAACGTTCTGCATCGCAATTACTGCGTATACAGAGCCATTGTTATTTAAACCGCTTAGTTCTTTTATTGAACCGAGACACAAATAACCATTAAATAACTGACCATGCTTCTTTTCGTCATCATCCAGGAAGCCTATTAACTCATATGTAGGTTTATTTTTATTAATATCTTCAATTAACCAAGCAACTTCTTTACCAAAATCGCCAGCACCTATAATAACTATTTTTTTCATAAGCTATTATTCTCCATATAATTTCGTCTTATAAATCAAGCTATGATTTTTTAATAATCAATCTGTTTTTATTTTCAATGTCTGGTTTTGTGTTCCTTTAAATTCTTCCATTGTTGCTGATGACTCAGAACTAATGCCTTCCCGCTTCAGTACAATCCGCAGTGTATCAAAGATTATTTTCCAATCACCCAAAAAGGTAATATGATCCACATACTTTACATCCCAGTCAAACTTTTCTTCCCAAGAAATGGCATTCCGTCCATGCACTTGTGCTAACCCGGTAAAGCCGGAACGCACTTCATGTCGCCGTGCCTGATGCTCATTATAAAGAGGAAGATAACGAACTAATAACGGACGCGGACCCACTACTGCCATATCGCCTTTCAGCATATTTAATAGTTCTGGCAATTCATCTAAAGAGGTTGCCCGTAATTTTTTACCAAAGGTTGTTAATCGAACTTCATCCGGCAATAGCTTTCCGTTTTCATCTTTTTCATCTGTCATGGAACGAAACTTATAGAGTTTGAATATTTTCCCGTCTTTGCCGGGACGATCCTGTGTAAACAAGACCGGACTTCCTAATTTGATTCTTACCAATGCTGCTGTAACCAACATTACAGGACTTAGAACGATAATCGCTGCCAGAGCGCATAAAAAGTCTTGTGGTCGTTTTATAAATTTTTCATAAGGCCCGTAGGGCTTGTGGGAATTTTTCATTAACATAGTACCATTTGTTTAGTTCTTCCACTCTTCATATACCGTTACCGTAGCTTTATATTTAGACTGTGGACCTTCATATTTACTCTTGACGCCTGCATCAGTTATCAAATTGAATACTTCATCCTTATATGTCTCTTTAAATCTCTCTTTATCAACTTTTCCGTCCAAATATTTGGCACAAGCTTCATCATATGTATTCATAACTTCCTCTAATGCTGATGCAACTAACTGTTGTAACCCTGCATTATTTGGATCAGATATTAAAGCCAAGCTTTTTTCCTGATAATAACGTTTGGCAGACGTAATCATATTTCGAATTTCTATCTCTGCCTGTCCTTTCGATATGTTATTGGAAACTTTAGTTGCTTCACTACTTTTTTTTAATGATAGAGCACTCACAATGAGAGCCAAAATAGCAACTATATCAGAAATGCCAAAATTAAAAACCATGTAATTATTTGCCGCTCCTCACGATACTATCGACGATAGCAACCAGTTTAAGAAATTCAGAGTTATCTGTTTCCTGCAATACGATACGACCTGACCCATCGTTAACAGGATTATACTTAATGTATTTAATAACCTTATCCTTTTCCAGCACAGTCAATAATTTCCCATCTGGATGTGTAGCACATTTTATTTCAATTGCAATTTCTTTAGCTATATCATCCGTCCTTGCTGTCAGTAATCGTTTACGCAATACTTTAGAAAACTCTATTAAATCATAAACAACCATTTCCTGCTATCCTTTCGCATCAATAAACTATTATTAGTATTAATAGTTTTGTACATCATAGATATTGCTAAAATATTTAAGTGCCTTATACTAATTTCACAAAAACTTTTTTAAATAACATTAAAAGACTCGCACTGAATTTCTCCACGCCTTCCCGTCATTTCGCCCACAATTTCCACATACCATCCGTTTGTGTGTGCCTCTATTGCTTTATCATAATCATTTTTATCCAAACTTGTTGTAGCGCTTCTCACCTTACCATTGTCATCTATGTAAACCAGTGTTATTTTTCCGGCAGATCGTTTTTCAACTTCCGGAACAGCCTCTAATTTTTTTACTTTACCTACAATTTGCGTCTTTCTGGTAACATTTTCTTTCATTTTCGCAATAATAGAACTAAGCGGCTTATAATAGTTATAGTTCAACAATATTCTCTGAGGCGTTTTTTGGTCTACAGGAAATGTAGGAGCCCATTCAGAAGCAATTTCAACTTTTGTCCCCTCGTTATCCAAATTCATGCCAGCAAGAGCTTCATAAAAGTTTACACTGATTAGTTCATTCTCATTAGAAGGAATTACAGAAAACTGATCGTTATCAATCTGTGTTTTAACCGCTGTTATGCCAGTCATTACTTTTTTGGTAACTTTACGGGTAAAACTATCATCAGCCAAAGATACATCGTCAAACAATTCAATTTGCCAAAAGTTACCCTTGCCATCAGTTTGGCCCATGGGACAAATCACAGAAACTATGTAACTACCTACTTGAGTCTGTCCAAAACGGCATCTGTTTAAAAATTCTGTTACCGTTGCATCCATACGTCCTTGGTGGTATTGAGCTGGCTTAATCACATCCTGAGCAGCTGCCCCCAAAAGCTTTTTTGCATTCTCATAAACTTTTATGGCATCATCCAATAAAATACTTCCTGCTTCAACTCCATTTTTTTCAATTCGAATCTTTAAAATATCCGAATTAGGATTCAAAAGATACAAGAACATTTCATCCAAGGTTCTTTTTTCATATCCTGCAAGCGTTTGAATAGCATAAAGCATGAATTCTTTATAATCAGCCAAATCAGTGTCCAACGGTATGGTAATCTGATATAATTTATCTGTTTTTTTCTGAAGTATTTTAATATCCGTACGTTTTGAATTTAATACAGCCCAACCTGTGGCTTTCAGATATTTATTAAAAACAAACGGATTGATTTTATTTACCAGTTCTTTATAATCAAGTTTGTAAATCATTATACCGTTTCCTCCGCTGTACTTTGTAACAATGCCAACAGAGCATCAGGATTAACAATTTGCTTTTTATCTATTGTTACAGTTATGGTACTTACGTTATCTGACTCATCTGCTCCTTTAAAACATACCCAGTACATTCTTCCTTTTAATAATAGTGTTTGTTCTGTCCAATGGAGCCATTCATCCTGGTTTTCAGGTAGAACCAATAACGCAAGTATAATTGGAACTGTAGAATTCCTACGAAGATCATTGTAATTTTTTATTTTTAGTTTGTAACGAATAGTGTTTTCATCTTCACTGTATTGGCTTATTGAAGAAGTTGCTTTCAACTGTACACGTATCAACGATTCATATTCAGCGCCATTAGTTAACGAAATTTTTCGTTTTATAATGGCATCTGTACTATCCTCATCGTGACGAATTAACTCAAAAGCGATTCCTTCTTTTGTGCATACTGCATGCAAATAGGATATACTGAGTTCTTCTTTTATAGCCTCAATATCCAACGTAGTAATCCTTCCTTTACTCTTTAACAGCTTTTATTCAAAACACCTGTGAATAATATCAATAATCACATCTTGTTCTTCCGCCGTCATCTTATTATCGCTGGGCAGGCACAACCCGCGTTGAAAAATATCCGCGCCAACATCCATGGCACCGGTTTCTTTAATATACGCATTGCTCCGCGCCCGGCCGTTACCGTTCCGCGTTACAAAGGGATGCATGCGATAAATGGGCTGCATGTGCATCGGCTTCCAGATAGGTCGGCCTTCTGCATTGAAAGCAGCAATGGCATCCAAAATTTCTGTGGGGCAGCTCTTACCCGGTTCACTTACATACAGCGCGTCCTTTTCTCCACGTACATGAGGGCACATCGCATCTTCATCAATAATCAGGCAGCTCAGCCAGTAGTTCGGTTTGGAGTTGGCAAAGTCGATAGGGTTCATCTTTACTGGTAAATCTTTTAACCCTTCTTTATACCGTTTATAAATGGCTTTCTTCTGGGCAATGTGTTCTTCCAGATAGGGGAACTGCCCCCGCACGACGCCGGCAATAATGTTGCTCATGCGGTAGTTAAAACCCATTTCTTCATGCTGATACCAGGCAGCATCTTCCCGGCTCTGGGTACTCCATTTACGGATTTTATTGGCGTCTTCTTCACTGTCAGTCAGGTACATGCCGCCGGAACTGCCGGTAATAATCTTATTTCCGTTAAAAGAAATGATACTTTCCGTGCCAAACATACCGGTCTGCACACCTTTGTAAGTGGCGCCGAAAGATTCCGCTGCATCTTCCACGATTAAGGCACCGTGTTTCTCTGCGATGGCCTGGATTTTGTCAATCTTGCCAGGCGTTCCATACAGATGGGCTGTCACAATCAGTTTTACATCCGGGTAAATTTCAAAAGCTTTTTCCAGCGCTACGGGATCCATGTTCCAGGTATCGTATTCCGTGTCAATGAACACCGCTTCCCCGCCTTCATAGGCTACCGGGTTCACCGTAGCGTCAAAGGTCATATCGGAACAGAACACTTTGTGCCCTTCCAGCGCGCCGTGACCCACCTTAGGCTGACCGTACAGTTTTTCTCCGCACAGTTTAATAGCCAGGTGCAGCGCCGCCGTACCACAGGAAAGGGCCACAGCATATTTACGACCGATTTTGTCTGCCGCCATTCGTTCTACTTCATTGATATTAGCGCCGACGGTAGAAACCCAGTTGGTTGTAATGGCATCATCCACCCAATGCTGTTCGTCCCCATGCATGGTGGGGGACGAAAGCCATACTTTTTTTTCAAACGGTTTGATTCCCGCAAAACGGGGATCGTTGATAAAATCATGCTTCATACGGTTTGCATCTCCTGTTCATATAAACATGCCTGTTGGCATTTACTCTGCCTTAAAGTGATTCGGCGTATACGTGGGAATCATGGTTTTTAACTGCCCGATAATGGCGTTTTCCTCTTTCAGCGATCGCAGGGTTTCAATTTGCCGGTACAGCGTATCCGGGTCTTCTTCCTGCAGAATAGCTTTGGCAATCTTTTTATGGGAGGTTTTTTCCGTCCCTTCTTCCGCCGTCATCAGTTCTTCAAACAGCTTTTCCCCGGGCCGCAGGCCGGTCACTTTAATTTCAATGTCCTGCCCCAGCACCAGGCCGGAGAGACTGATCATCTTTTTGGCCAGGTCCATGATCTTCACCGGTTCGCCCATATCCAGTACGAACACCTCGCCGCCTGAGCCCAAGCCTCCCGCTTCCATCACCAGCTGGCTGGCTTCCGGGATGGTCATAAAGTACCGCTTCATGTCTTCGTGGGTTACGGTTAAAGGTCCGCCCTTGGCCAGCTGTTTTTTAAACAGGGGCACCACGCTGCCCCGGCTGCCCAACACGTTGCCGAACCGCACCGCCATATATTTGGTGTTGGGATAACGTTTGTTCAGGGCCTGCCCGATTTTTTCCGTTACCCGTTTGGTAGCCCCCATCACGCTGGTGGGGTTTACCGCCTTATCCGTACTGATGAGCACAAACCGTTCCACCCCGTACTGCCCTGCCAGTTCCGCCGTATTCAGGGTGCCGATCACATTGTTGAATACCGCTTCTTCCGGCTCCGCTTCCATCAGCGGCACATGCTTGTGGGCCGCCGCATGAAACACCACCTGGGGGTGGTATTGCCGGTACACCTGCTCCATCCCTTCCCGGTTCGTAATATTCATAATATAGGGAACCAGCACACCTTTCGGTGCCTTTTCCAACAGTTCCCGGTGGATTTCGTAAACGCTGTTTTCTCCCCGGCCCAGCAGGATCAATTTGGTGGGGTTCATCCGCAGCACCTGCCGGCAGATTTCACTGCCGATGCTGCCCCCGGCGCCGGTCACCAGCACCGTTTTTCCCGTAATATAGCTGCCAATCTCCTTCAGGTTCATCCGTACCGGATCCCGGTTCAGTAAGTCTTCAATAGACAGCGGGCGTAGATCCTTCACCTTGATATCCTTGGCATCCAGACTGGTGAAAAACTCCGGTAAAATCTGTACGGGCACTCCGCTGGACGCACAGATTTCCGCCAGGTCTGACATGGCCACCGCTTCCAGGGACGGGATGGCGATGATGATTTCGTCCACCCGCAGACTTTTTACCAGGGAACGGATGTCCTGCCGGCCACCGTACACCTTGACGCCGTTCATGATCTGCCCCCATTTGGTATCGTCGTCGTCTACAAAACCTACCACCTTGCGGTGATCCCGCTGGCGAATGTCTCGAAGGATGATGTTACCCGCGTCCCCGGCGCCTACGATGAGAACCCGCAGGGCTTTCCCCTTTTGAACTTCCTTTTTTTCGGAATTGTTCTCAGCCCAGCGCACAAACATGCGGCTGGCCCCGATGAATAACACGTCAAACACGAAACAGGAAACAAAAATCCCTTTGGACATACTCCGGTTGGCAAAATACGGAAGCTGGAATACGTTATTGATGACCAGATACGATACCACAATGCCGCACAGGTTGGCCAACGCAATGGCAATCAGTTCCCGGGTTCCCGCATACCGCCAGGCCCGGTGGTATAATTTGAACTGGTAAAAAAACAGCAGATGGATAATGATGAAAAGTGGCAGATTCGCCATAATGGCCGCCATATAATAGGGATACTGCGGTTCATTCATGGCAAACCGGATCAATACGGCCAGCCAGGATGAACCAAACATGATCACAATATCCGTCAGCAGCAAGATACAGGGCAGTAAATAACGCCTCACAACAAACGCTCCTTAAGAAAAGTACTTTATGTATCAATACATTATACCACATTATTACGGATTAGCAAGCTTTTTGGTGGTTTTCATTTGCAGGAACACGGCAATCAGAAACGTCATAAAGGTCATACCGGGCGACATAAAAAAGGTAACATCAAAGGCCCCCATGAGCACCACATTGCTTAGGAAGACGATAAAGATGAGTTTATCGCAGGGGTTGTGGTGCTTGCGGTAATTTTTAAAACTGGTGAACAGCACGTAACCGCAAAAGTACACAAAGCCGGCCAGACCAACCAAACCGGTTTCCGCAGTTACCTGCAGGAAGTTGTTATGGGCATGGGCATGGTCTGGCATATCCAGTTTAGTCGGTTTTATTTGAGCCTTTTTTGCCTGGTTGGGTTGCTTCTTTGCAGCAGCTTTCGCCTGTTGTATTTGCTTTTTAATAGCTTCCTTCTCTTTTTTTATAGCTTCCTTCTCTTTTTTTATAGCTTCTATCTTTTTAGAACGGAGTTCTTGATATGTTTCCTTATATCTCCCCAAACCTACACCGGCTACAGGATGATCCTGTATGATGGACACGGCATGTTTCCATAGCAGCCCCCGGGCATCATGGAACCGGTTCGTAAACGTGGCGGGGATGGTGCGTATACGGGCCATATAAACAGGTTTGGCAGCCATAAACGCGGCTATGCCTGCCAGTACCAGAGCGAAGATAACCAAATATTTTTTTTGCTGCCGGATGTATTTAAAGACAGTGAGTGGAATGACCAGTACTTCTGACAGCCAGGCGCTGCGGCTGTTGGTAAAGATCAACCCTGCTGTTGCGGCTGCCGCGGCACAGGAAGCCGCATTTTTTAATCGTTTTTCAAAGGCGGGGTCCATCACAATGACCAGCGCTGCCGGTAAAACCATACACAGAATGCCGGACAGATACAGAGAATTGCCGCCTAAGCCCCACCCCCGGCCTCCGTGGCCCATGTTCAACAGGGATTGGGGAACTGTCAGCAGACAGTCTATGGCAGTAGTGAGAAATAACGCGGTAAGCATATTGACCAGGTAGTCCCGCCGTTTGATGAAGGCCATGATGGCAATAAATATAATATTACCATAACGCCAGACAACAAAATTAAGGTAATCTTTCAGGCTCACCAGGGGTTTGTCGGATGCGAAGACGGAGGGAATCATAAGAAGGATGAAGATAAGATAGGCTTTCATGTACCCTTTTGCTTCGTCAGAAAGGCTGAGTTTGTAATTGTTTTGGCGCCAAAGGTAAAGCACCAGCAACAAAGCCAGACCGTTGGCAATACTGAAAACGGCGGTGGAAAGACGGTGCATACAGGCCACAACGGTAACAGTAATGGCGAGATATTTAATTAGTTTTTCATTAGTGAGAGTTGGCAAAAAGATACTTCCTTTCAATTCTTCAAATCTACTTGACGGAAAACGAAATCTTTATTATGCTTTTTAAAGATAACATAATTATATTATAGCAGGCCTGTATATAAATGAAAAGTGTTCTTTGTGCCTTAATCAGTTTAAATAAAACGGAGGTTTAAAAAACAATATGAAAGTATCGCAAGCTTTAGAGCTGAATAAGAATTTTGGTTTTGATGTTGCCTTTTCATCAGTTTGTGCATCGCGTTTCAAAAGCGCTTCCGATTATCGGAACAGAAACATTTTGAAATACCTGAAAGAAGAGTACAAAGATTTCATTTCTGAATATCAACGCAAACGTTACGATGGAAACGCCAAAAACGATAATTCAAAAACAATCTGGACATTATGGCTTCAGGGCGACAGTGAGGAAGCACAGCCGGAAGTTGTAAGAATGTGTTTAAATAATTTGAAAAAGAACTGCGGTTCCCATACTGTAAAAGTCTTAACCAAAGAGAATTTACATGATTATATAAATATTCCCGGATATATTATCGATAAAGTTAACTCCGGGCAGATTACATACACACATTTTTCTGATTTAATACGGGTGTGTTTATTGTTAAATCATGGAGGAATGTGGATGGATGCAACCATTTTTACTACAAAAAGGATCCCTGAATGGATTTTTGACAGGAACTATTTTACGGTAAGGCATGCCTATAAAAATGTGCGCAACGTTTCCAAAGAGCGGTGGACTGGTTTTTTGCAGGCTTCCGAGAGCAACAGTATTTTGAGTGACTTCGTCTATCATTTTTTCCTGGAATACTGGAAAAACCAGAAGATCCTGATCCATTATCTGTTAATTGATTACGTGTATGCCCTGGCCTACAACGAGATCCCGGCCTGCCGGAAAATTTTGGATGACGTGCCCCTGAATAATCCGGAGCTCTACAGCCTGGATGATTTAATGTCCTCCAAATTCGATGAAAATCTGTATAAAAAACTGACGGCCGATACGATGTTCTTCAAGCTCACCTGGAAAAAGACGTACAAGAAATCCGTCTTCGGCAATGAAACGTTTTACGGGCATTTACTGCAGGAGCAGCCTTCCGTATGAAACCATACAGCAATAACAGCTTCTTCCACCAAAACTATGAAAATTTAAAAGTTTTGGTATTTGTTCCCCACCAGGATGACGAAATTAACACTGCCGGCACGTTGCTCTACAGTCTAGCGCAATGTAAGGCGCAGATTACGTTAGTATATGCTACGAACGGAGACTGGGATACTCCCGCGGAAGTTCGTTTTAACGAGGCCATTCACGCCGCCGGCATGCTTGGTATCCCGGAGGATCATATTTTTTTTATGGGGTACGGGGACAGCCTTAACAGCAACGATAATAGCCACTTGTTTTACCATAAAAACACTATAGCCAAATCACCGGCCGGACATACCGAAACGTATGGAACAGATACTCATCCTGACTTTGCGTTTTTGCAGGAAAAACAGCACCACAGCTATACCAATGAAAACTATTTAAACGATTTGCTTTCCATCATTCGCAAAACAGAAGCCGATATCATCATTGCCACTGATTTCGACCACCACGCCGATCACCGGATGCTCGCCCTGTACCTTGATAAAGCCATTGGTTTGATTAGAAAAGAGAATCCCTCGTATAAACCGGAAATATGGAAACGGTTTGCCTATCCCCTGGCTTATAACGCAGTAGCTGATTATTCCTCGGTCAACAACGGGGAAACGAAACGCCCCGTAGTCGGTGTCACTAATGATTACGTTTATGATATGATCGGTTCCTTTCATTATATCTGGAAAGACCGTATCCGGTTCCCTGTCCCGGAAGCAGCGCGGGCATGCAGACTCTGGAACAACTTTATCTGTAATGCCCTGGAGCAGCACAAATCACAACGTATCATCGCAAAATCCAAGGGGCTTCTTAATAGCGACGAAATTTTCTGGGCAAGACGAACGGACAGCATTTCCTATATGGCACAAGTATCTGTTTCCAGCGGAAACGGAACCTGTTTGAATGATTTTATGGTTTATAATGTGGACAATATTGATGTCATTGTACCGGAATTTGCAAACTATTACTGGAAACCGGAACAAGAAGACCCTGATAAAGATGCTGTATTTCAATGGGATACGCCGGTTTCCATCGAAAAGATGGTTCTGTACGGTGCTGTTTCGGCAGACAGTAAAATTAATACCGTGCAGCTTACGCTGAATAACGGCTTTTCCAAAATCATTAAAAATCTTCCGCAAAACGGAAATCCGTTAGTTGTTGCGCTGGGAAGACAGGAAAACATAACATCTTGCACATTAAAAATTCTTTCTGCATCCGGAAAAAGCTACGGCATCAGTGAATGCGAGATCTATTCTTCCGCAGAATACACAAGCAAAATACTTCCTTTTTGTAAAATCCTCATTGAGGACAATTTTGCTTATGAATATTATGTAAATAAAAACGTCAGGGTCGTTCCTCTTACAGTTTATATTTACGGTAACGCAGGAAATATTACACTTACGGTTGAGGAGGGAAAATCGGTTATCCGGGACGGAAAGCTCTTGATTGACGATTCCGATCAGGATATTTGCATCAAAGCGCAAAACGAAAAAGGTTCTGTATGGGATATAATTATCATTAAACGGCTTTCCGGTTTCGGCCTAAAAATAAAAAAGCTGTCTGACATTGCAGACAAAGCCTATCTGAAAACAAAAAAGGAATATTATACCGACTCTTGGAAGGTAAGCATATTCCTGCAACATATAAAAAGAATCGTAAAACCGCTATTTAAATAGTTGAGGAAAACAAACGCTTATCTTCCTCTGTTATGTATTACTCAGCCTCTTTTGTTTTCTCGCATCTAACCATAAACTTAAACGACCAAAAAGGCATGCCATAGTTGGTGCGTTTTCCAGGGCCCACCATCTTATTTTATGTTTTAACGATAACTCATCTGCAGGATGCGCCTTGCATTGCTGCAGATATTCTTTTGCGTTTTTTTCCTGTTCCGGATCTAAAACAGGCTCTGCCTGGTTCATCGTCAGCAGGCTGATAACAGCCTGCTGCGCACGCCAGGCAATACAACGAAGCGGCGCCGTAAGTCCGTATTTTTTACAAACCCTTTCATGTTCCTGCCAGGCCAGCCAGGCTCCGTATTTCTGGAGTATGTATGACTGGCTGATCGCAGAACTGACATGAATCCGGTAACAATAAAACGGCTTTGCCAGGTAAAATGCTTTTTTACAGCGGCAAAAAAGTTCAGCATGAATATACATATCTTCATAATATGTCATATTCTCCGGGAACCGGATGCCCGTAAACAGGTCTTTATTAAATAACTTATTGCACATATAGTTAGGATGACAGTCCATCAGGAATTCGTCCCTGATTTGTTCCATAGGCGCACTGTTATGTATCGCCTGCGTCTGCGCTTCACCCTTTTCTTCGCCATGTTCAAAAATCATCCAGTCGCAAATGACGATATCTGCAGCGTGTTCTTCTGCTGCGGAAACCATTTCTTCAATCATGGCCGGCAGGATCCAGTCATCTGAATCCACAAATGCAATTTTGGCCCCTGTCGCCATTTCCAGACCGTGATTGCGCGCACCGGACACGCCTGTATTTTTTTGATGGATCGTCCGTACCTGTTGGTATTGAGCAGCGTACTCATCACAAATCTGCGGACAGCGGTCTGTAGAACCATCGTCCACCAACATAATTTCTATGTTTTTATAAGTTTGGTCCAACAAAGACTGTATACATTTATGGATATACTTTTCTGCGTTAAAAACCGGAACAATGACGGTAACCTTGGAATTCATCGGTTAATCCCTTTCATTAAACTTTCGAAAATCAAAATTTTACCGGAGATTACCTGCGCCTCAAACGGTAATAGATATCAGAAAAATAGAGTAGCGCTAACGCCTTGAGATAAATTTCCGGCTGTTGGGAAAAGAAACGTTTTGACGTGCGTAGTGTTTTTCGTGTGGCACTGTCGGAGAGGATTGCGTCAAATTGTGCCCTGTCATTCATTCTTGCACATAGCGTAAGACGGCGAATGAGAGCCTGGGGCATAAGAAAGTAATCCGCCATTTCCTTTATCCTGTCAGAGGGCGCGTATTGGCTCAGATATTGGGCCGTCCTGAAATGAGCCTCCGTGTTGTCCCGATAGCGGCGGATTTGTTTCTCTTTCGTATTGTTTTCGTGTATCGATCCCATCCCGGCATGGTGGTTGTAAATACATAAGCAGTCTGAGACTAACGCGACCTGCCTGGCCCGACAAAAAACCTTAAGTATGAACTCAACATCTTCACCGGCAGAACACCCTTCATGAAACCGCAGACCGGTTTCCAGAAGAAAAATTCTTCGCAACAACAGTCCATCAGGGACAAGCCTGCCAAATACTCTCAGCCAGAGCAAATACTCTCCATTATATATTTTTGTATCATCCAGCTTTACAGGAACCAATACATCAGGACGCCCATCTTCAAAACGATCCTTATAGCCACAGAAGTACAGGTCACATGGTTGTTCCTTAATACGGGTATAAAGTGTGGATACCAGATTATTCTCTGCCATGTCATCGGCGTCAAGGAACCAAACAAACTCGCCTTTCATGGCGTCAAAACCTGTGTTTCGGGCGGCAGATACTCCCCGGTTTTTCGTATGGGTTATAATGGAAAACGGACGCCCGCAATTCTCAAGTATATGCCGGGCGGCGTTCTCCGTTGCATCCGTCGAGGCATCGTTCACGACGATAATCTCTATGTTGGGATAGTCCTGTGCGATGATGGAATTCAGTGAACAGGCTATTGTTGTTTCCGCATTATAGGCGGGCACAACAGCGCTCACAAGCGGGTATGTTTTACTCTCTAAATTCATGGGCTTTCCCTTCGTAAGCTTTTTCCTTAAATATTATCGAAATAACGCATCAAAATCTATTCTCTCGAAAACTTCCAGTTTTCCGCCCCTTGTTGCGTTATAAATTTTAATCCCGTGTCCGTCTGCATATTCCTTCGCTTTCTCGAATGCCATGGTTGCAAAATCTAAAGGAAAAACCACATAATCCTCGTCATTCAGGCCGTTTCCCCAAAAGCTGTCGCTTTGATAATCCGCGAAGTGATTTTTGATACCGGAATGAATTTCAATCGTTCCGTCTTTTCGTTTTTCACGTACAAAGGAATGATCGACTCCCAGCAGGATGATTTCCGTAAAACCGAAGTAACACGCACATTGCATGCTTACATACGTTACCGTTCCGCCATCGTAAACACATTTTGCAATATCATCGGAGAAGTTAACTGCCCGGTGTTCTTTATCGGGATCAATTAACTTTATTGTGACTGCTCCATCGATTTTACGAATCCTTCCGGTTGCACTTTGCGCTGCAATTTTCAGTTCCGGTTTCAGCGTTGAAATGATTTTATAAGTCCGTTTAATTTCCTGAAAGTCATGAACCGTGTAGATATTGGGTCTCCATTCGGTTTTGTCATACAGATTATAAATACTGTTAGAAGCTATGCAGATTTCGTTGTGGGCTTTCAACGTGTTCAGGTCATCAATGGTTAAGCTCGGCCCGTTTCCGATTATGAAGCATCTTCCACTGAATTTATTCTTGTACTCGGATATTTTTTTTGCTCCGGGTGCGAATTTGTTGACATTAATAATTTGCTTGATTCCTTCTTCAAGACTTCGCTCATAAAATCTCAATGTTCTGTAGATCTTCATGATTATGGCCTTCTCTGCTAACTAATTGGGGTACATAAATAGTATCTGGAGCATTACGTCATGTTTGCTTCAATTCACGATATCTTTAACAAGATGTCCGTATACAGTCTCACGGCCGGAGACTGTCTTTTTAAAACTATGCTTCCACGTCAGTTTGAAAAAAGTAGTATCCGCCATTAAACCGCTAAGCACAGAGGGACTCCATGCGGTGTTCAGGAGGGGACGCAGGCCTTCCACCTTTGGATTGTTGACGGGAACGGAGTCTAATAACTCCCTGCACGCAGGCAGTTCCTCATAGGCAAGTTCATAGAAGTAATCAATAAGTACATAATCAATCAAGCTCATCTGTTTTTCCCAGTAGGCAATCTGAAGATCCAGTGCAAAACTGCATAAAAGGCTTCCCTTTTGCGCAGCCTGAAAAAAAGAAGACCAGCGGCCCTGGGTAACTGCATGGCTGCGGGGATCATAGCCGGGCTTAATGGAATAATAGTTTGATGAAAAAATATCTTCCGGTATTGTATCCGCCGCATAAATTGTAGAATCTAGCCACAAACCGCCATAATGAGACAGTAGATACAGCCGGATAATATCTGAAAAATGTGTTAACCGGAGGACCCCGGAGTTCACCTTTTGCAAGATGTGCTCTGGCAGACTGATGTATTCCTGATAATTATCCTTTGTAACAATTATGAATGGATGGTTGCCGCGATGTCGATTGACACTTGCAAAGCACATTTTTACCATTTCGGGGGCATTCTGCTCCCCTTGCCACCAAACTGACCAGATGGGAGCGGGTTCAATCGATTTTTCCCCTTTTAACAAACGGGAGTCTCCCTGTTTATATTTTTGGATAATGTCTCCGTACTGTTCTTTCATCCAGCGAATAATACAGCTGTCCTTCCACCGCGATATTGCTATAGGGTAGCGGATTGCCAGCGAACACGTACTGGAAAAGGCAATAAGGGGACCAAATTCTTTACATAATACTATTTTCTTTTTGACTTCCATTTATTCCCTCTGTCCCAACACTGTTTCATAGACGGCCAGTTTTTTTATGCGGGAGATGTCTCCGTCTTCGGATCAGTCCCGCTGCCCCAACACCGTTTTATAAACGGTCAGGGTCTTTTGGGCAATGGCTTCCGGCGTAAAGTTGCGAATGGTTTGCTGGGCCTGTTGCACAAGCTGATTCTGCTGTGCTGCGTTCATGTTGAGCATTCGGTTCAGGGCCCGGGAAAAATCTTCCGGGTCATCTTTTTTTGCAATCAGGCCGTTCTCCCCGTCCCGGATGATTTCGGTAAAGGGCGCAATGTCCGACACCACCGTGGGAAGCTCCGCGGCCAGGCCTTCCAGCAACGCGATGCTGAAGCCTTCTTCCCGGGACGGCATGACAAAGATATCGGTAGCCCAAAGCCACGGACGCACGTCCTTAACGAAACTTTCCGGCAGCAGCAGTTTGTCCCGGATGCCCAACTCATCCGCCAATTTCAGGTAGGCTTCCCGCTGGTCTCCACCTCCCCCGATGAGGGCCAGGCGTAATTTTTTCCCTTCGGGACGCAGCTTCGCAAACGCGCGGAGCAATACGTCAAAGCCTTTCCGGTGAATATAGATTCCCATGCCGGAGATCAGGATTTCATCGTCCCCAATGCGGAGCAGCGCCCGGGCTTCGTTGCGATTGCGTTCCCGGCCGGAAAAGCGGGCCGTGTCCGCAGGGTTGTGGACCACGTCGATCTTGCCGGCGGGCAGGCCCTCGTGGTCGGCCATATACTGCTTCAGCCAGCCGGCGCAGGAAATGTAGCGGTCAATGTTTTTATAGTATTTGGCTTTCCCCGGTTTGTCAAAGGTGGCTACAATCGGAATCCCCAGTCTGGAACGCCAGGCTCCCGCAATGCCGGCGGCAGAGAGCAGCCGGGTATGGATGATGTCCGGGGACAGTTCTTTCACGACGCCCACAAAGTCCGGCGAGAGCAAAGGCACGGCCGGAATCAGGGGCTTCCATGTCCGGACGGGGATCCCGTTCTCCCGGGCAAGGCGCTCCAGATTATCTCCGGCCCGGCAGAGGAGCGTTTGTTCCACGCCCAGGCCGGCCATGGCTTTCATATGGGCAATGTAAGGCACTTCCCAGGAAAGGGATGCGCAGTCAACGTAATGTAATACCTTCAATTGTGCAGAACCTCCCGGTAAAACGCCTCGATTTGATCTGCCGTTTCCGCAAACGTTGTCAGCCCTTTCGCAGAGAGCGGGCTGGTTTCTCCGCAGTCCAGAACTTTTTCAATGGCTGTGCGCCATGCCTCCACGTCCCTGGGAGGAATCAGGGGGCCGGAAGCCAGCGGACGCAATTGTTCAATGTCCGAAGCCAGGATGGGAATGCCCACACTTAATGCTTCCAGCACCGTCAGCGGCATGCCTTCCTGATAGGACGTGAAAAGCAGACAGCCGGAGCGGGCCATCCATACCTCCGCATCGTCACGATACCCTTGAAACGCGACCCGGTCCTCCAGACCCAGCTCTGCCGTCAGAGCCTCCCATTCCGCCCGCTGGGGACCGTCGCCGATGACATCCAGTGTCCATTGCCGTTCCTTCAGCTGACTCAGCGCGTTAAGAGCTGCATCCAGTCCCTTCGGCCGTGCCAGGCGTCCTACGAAAAGAAAACGGGTATGCCCGGGAAAGCCCCGGCCTTCCCAGGAACAGGAAGGCTTCCGCATACCGTTGGTCATGGTGACCGTGTTTTCCGGAAGATAGTCCGCCAGATGTTTTCGCACCGTTTCGGAGACACAGATTACGCCCCTGGCGTGCTTCAACGGTGTCAGCCCTGCATTCAGGGAATAGGTGGAGTGAGCCGTATAGATCCAGGGAATCCCTGTCAGTGCCGAGGTCCACCAGGTAATCCAGGCGGGAACCCGGGAATGGGCGTGAACAATATCCCACTGCCTGTGCTTCTGCGCAAGACGGTACACACAGTACAGTCCCGTGAACAGATTTTTCCGCTGGACCGGCAGATGGAGAACTTCCACTTCGGGAGGCAGCTGTGCTTCCAGCTTCCCTCCCGCCGTTGCCAGAGAGACCTGATGTCCGTGGGCAATCTGTTCCTTTGAAAGTTCGATCACGTAACGCTCCACGCCCCCCTGTACAAACTCCGGGACGATGTGAAGAATTCGCATAGTATGATTCTCCTTCTTATGACAGGGTTCTGATGACCGGATTTTTATGACTGGATTTTTTTGACAAGTTTTTATGTTGCAGGATTTTTATGACTGGAATTTTAATGTTGCAGGATTTTTATTTCGCGGGCCAGCGGCTCAGGATCCATTCCGCGGCCCTCTTTGCTTCGTTAAAGGGAACTTCCGTTTTCCGGGCTTCCGTTGCCAGGAAGGAGTCAAAGTCCGGGGCGGACCCCAGATCGTCCACCAGCCCTCTGGCGGCCATTTCCGTAAAGAGCGCGTCAAACTTTACCGTTCCTCCCCCCAGATGCCTGCGAAGTTTTGTCAGCGGGCTCTGTTTCTTTTCAACCCGCAGCAGCCCTACCCGGAATCCGGCCGTGGCAGCTTCCGAAGCCATGGAAACGGAATCCTCCGTAACGATGACATGAGTGGCCGCCCCCAACATGGCGGGAACGGGATTCTCCTGGCTCCGGGATGCAAGGAGCAGATAACGGGTGGCAGGGCTGTCCTTGAGAACAAACTCCACCGCCGCATCCGCCTCTTTGCCGGTACGGCGCGAGGTGGTAACCAGCAGCGCAGCCCCCTGTTTTTCCGCCGCTTCCCGCAGGGAGGGCAGCACAAACCGCACCCAGTCGGGGGTAAGCTCATAGTTGGCATCACTCCCCCCCAGGAGAAGGGCAATGACCTTTTTGGGGAAAGGCAGCAGGGGCGCAAAGGTTTCCGCCGCCGCTGCCTGCAGTTCCGGATAATAGATATGATTGGGAGCCCCCAGGGTGGTGATCAGGTTATCCGCAGGAGCCGGATGGTCGTGCAGCGGAACGATGGCAAAATCAAACAGCTTGGTATCCAGCACCGTGGGAGTCATGATGACAGCGGAACGTCCCTTAAATAACCGGGACAGGGCCAGGCAGAAGGGTGACGACGAGTTGCCTGTGGCAATATACAACGTCTCTGTGTTGTCGGACAGGGTGTCCGCATGGGCTTCCAGCTCGAAGCCCGTCGTCTTCAGCCATTCTTTGATCTCTGCATCGGATGCGGTACCTAGGTGCCGCGCCTGCTGTTTGAGGAGTCGAAGCCGCTGCAGGCCGGAGAAACTGGGAACCCGGATTTCATAGATTTCGGCTCCGCAAAGTCGTTCCACCCAGCGGGCCACTCCCAGCGACTGGTGATTGTGGCCCCGGGTCTCGTCGGAAAAGAGGACGATGCGTCCCGGAGCCGCTTTCTTTTTATTCATGGATTCGCCCCCTTGCGATCTTGGTCTCTGCGTTTACAGAATGCTGTAATCCTTGGCTTTCGCCAGCATTTTATCCCGATCCAGGGCTTTCACGTTGTCTACGATCCACTCGCGCATAGCCGCCCCTTCCGGCGTATCCTGGGATGCGGACAGGAATTCCAGCTCAATGCCCAGATTTTTGGCCACGCCGGCGGCCACCAGCGGCCATACCTTGCCGATATCCCCAATGACCGGGATGCTGTTTTCGTGCCGGGCAAAGGCGGACATTTCCATCCGGAACGGAATCTTGGCGGCCTTGGTCTTGGGCAGACCTTTGTCGATGGCTTCCTGTACGGTCTGGTTCAGTTCTACCGCTTTCCGCAGGTTTTCGTCCAGGTCAAAGCGGATCAGGCTCTTCTTCCGCAGGTTGTAGGTGTTCTGGCCGGACCACCAGGCCCAGATGCCGTGCCCGGTGTAGCATTCGAAGGGGCCGTCGTGGATTTCCTGGGTCAGGGCCACGGCGCTTTCGATGATGGCGTCGCACTCCGCCAGCATCCGGGACAGCCGCATGGAGCGCTGGGACACGGAGATGGAATCGCCGATAGACATGCCTACGGCTCCGCCGCCGATGAGCTGGGGAATGGTCACCAGCACCGGCACGCCTTTTTTGGCGGCAGCTCCCAGCATGGTATGCTCGTCGCAGCCCCAGCCGGCTACCGTTTCAAAGGGCAGGCCGTACATTCTGGCCAGGCCTAAGATTTCGTGGGCCAGCCGTTCGGTCCGCAGACCCATGGGGTACGCCATGTTCCCGGCGGCTTTAATGATTTCGTTTTGTTTGGGCAGGGCGGCTCCGCGTTTCCATACGTCTTCGTCCAGGGGCATTTCCCGCCGGATGGTGTTCAGTTCTTCTTCCGTCAGGCAGGTGAACTCAAAGACGTCCCCCCGGGGCATTTTTTCCATATCCATGCCCAGGGCTTTGGCATCTACCCGGAAGACCCGGTCCAGAGAACCTGCCATTTCGTGGGAAATGACGGCGGAACTGGTGGAAACCGCGTCCACAATGCCCACCCGGATCAGTTCGGCGATGAGGGTGGTCACCCCTTCATGAATGTTGGGTCCGCTGCCGGTTACCACCATGACTTTTCCGCCCCGCTTTTTAATTTCTGTAATTCTTTCAATGGCGGATGCAACGGCGGCCTTCGACCGTTCGTCCAAGGACTCTTTAAAAAACTTCAGTTGAGAATTTCCAAATAAATTTGACATACGAATCCCCCTCTTAATATATAAATATAGTTGCTATAAGGATACTCCGTGTACTTGCCGCGCAGTGTCCCTGTTACCCAGTTTAAAAACGCCAAAATGCCTGTAGTTCGTTTCATTATAACATTATTTTTTAATAAAGTATATATTAATGAAGTATATAATATTAAAACAATAAAGAGACTGCATAAGACGTCAGCATCTTTGCAGTCTCTTAATCGCTTCAAAACTTCGAATACTATTATAACACGATTTTAACGGTTTGTGTCATGTTTTCGTTTACAACACAAAAATTTCACAAACGCCTTTCGTTCATCCACCGGCGGAGCCGGTATGTTGCCGGATTGCTGCATGAAGCAGCATCCGTATGACTCTCTCTTACGTACGGTAATGGTTACGGTAACCGTTGATTACTGTAACAGATTTACGTTACCCTTCCACCAGCGGTACGGTGAGGCTGCCGATAGGCATCAGCACCACGCTGTAGTCTTTGCCTACATATTTTTCCGCGGCGGCCAGGGCTTCTTCCACCGTGTCCACGGCGCCGTCAAAGAGCATGTCTTTCGCCATCTGACGGTCTAAGGCGGTCACTAAAATAAAGTGTGCTTTCTTGAAGAGACGGGTCACGGCATAGGCTTTGTTGGCCCCGATAACGAACCGGTCTTTGATTTCTTTTTCAATGGCTTCAATGCTGCCCAGGCGTTTGCAGGTTTCTTCCAGCACGGCGCTGCCGCTGCCTTCTTCGCATTCCGCCAGCAAAATTACTACCCCGCCTTCCCGGCAGGCCAGCACGGCGTTGTCCATGGTCTTCTGCATCTGGTACACATTGATGTCTTTCGGGTAACCGCCGCAGGAGGCGATGACCACATCGGCCTGCTTCGGAATTTTTACGCCGTAGACCTGGTCCACGAACTTGCAGGCTTCTTTATGGGCCGCAATGTAATCCCCGGCGAACATGCGCAGGAAGCGATGCTCCGCGTCCAGGATCGCATTGAACAGGAACACGCTGGTGCCCCGCTTCTTCATGGCCTCCGCCCACAGGGCCACGCCTTCCATCTGGTCGTCGTACACGGGGTTGCCATCCATTTTGCCGATGCCCGACGCCGGATCCAGCATGAAGCTGTGGTTGTGGCGCACGGTTTCCATGGCGGCGCAGCCCGGCAGCACGGCCTTACGGCCTCCGCCGTACCCGCTGAAATAGTGGTGTACGATGGTGCCGGTGAGGATGATATGGTCGCTGTGGCAGATCCGTTTGTTGATCAGCACCGGGGTGAAACGGCTGGTGGCGCCGAAATATTCAAAGTCTTCCGCAATCTTGGCGTCGCTGTTGAACATTTTCAGGCGCGAGGCCACGTCCGCCCCTACGCCTTCCACCATTTCCTCATGGGTCATGAGGCGGTGGGTGCCCAGGCTGAACACGATCTGCATGTTTTCGTCGGGAATGCCCAGCTTGTTCATCTCGTTTACCAGCACCGGCATAAAGTCGAAGCTGTTGGCCACCCGGGTGGGATCGTTGCAGATGAAGGTCACGGTCTGGCCCGGTTTGATAATCTTGTCAATAGGCTCTGTGCCGATGGGATGGTAAATGGCATCCAGCACCCCTTTGGGAATGTCCTCCATCACCGGGGTTTCCGGCATACGGATCTCTTTAATTACTTTACTTTCGTCCAGGGAAAAGCGTTTTGTGCCTCGTCCGTAGTGAAATGTATATTCTTTCATATCTGCCCTCCCTTACTGTTGAATCTTGTATTACTGTTCTGTATTGTACTGCACTGAGCGGACCGGGTCTGCACTACCTAAACATCATAGTGCAGATCCGAAATTTAGCTTAACTTAAACTAACTTAACCTAACCTAACTTAACTCGTTTCAACTTCCGAATTCCGAATCGGATCACACGGCCTGTTTGGCGGCCCGTTCTGCCTGTGCCTTCGCTTCCTGGGCGGCCATCATGTCCTTGGCCTTCATGAGGCGTACGGTGCTGGCCCGTTCGTTTTCGGCCAGTTTCATGGTGATGAACTTGATGTTGGTCTGCATCTCGGGGATCATGACGTATTCCAGGGCGTTTACCCGGCGGCGGGTCTTTTCGATTTCATCCGCCAGCAGGTTACAGGTCTTTTCCACTTCTGCCAGTTCCAGCAGTTTGGGCAGCAGCGCGGACAGTTCCACCACCGCGTTGTCCAGGGAGCTGGAGGTAAAGGTGAAGGAGTAGGGAATCTCTGTGTCTTCGTCTCCCCCGGTAAATTTAATGGTGGGAACGTCGACGCTCATTACGTTATGCATGCCCACTTCGTAAACCGCCGCGCGGGCCGGATACAACAGGGCTTCGCTGATCCGCAGCGCGCCCATCTGCGCTTTCGCCATGGCAAAGCGGGTGGACACGCCCTGCAGGGCTTTCTCCACTTCCAGGCGCAGCGCGTGGTTGCGGCGGATGTGCAGCATGAACTGGCGGACCATTTCGTCCCGTTTATCCTTCAGCAGCTTGTGGCCGCGGACGGCGGTTACCAGGCGTTTTTTCAGCCTGGTAAGCTCCATTCGGGTCGGGTTAACTTGGGTTGCCATCGATTATTCCCCCTCGTTATCCTCTGTAGCAGCAGGAACATAGTATTTGTCCAGATATTCGTCGCGGATACGTTTCAGCTCGCTGCGGGGCAGGATGCCCAGCAGTTTCCAGCCCAGGTCCAGCGTCTCGATGATGCTGCGGTTGGTTTCGTAGCCCTGGGAAACGTATTCCTTTTCAAATGCGTCGGCAAACTTCGCGTACAGCTTATCTACCTTGGAAAGAGCGGCCTCGCCCAGGATGGTGGCCAGTTCCTTCGCCTGCTTGCCTTGTGCGTAAGCGGCGAACAGCTGGTTCATGGTGTCGGCATGGTCCTCACGGGTCTTGCCCTTGCCTACGCCCTTATCTTTCAGACGGGACAGGGACGGCAGCACGTCGATAGGCGGTGTCAGGCCCTTGCGGTACAGTTCGCGGGACAGGATGATCTGGCCTTCGGTGATGTAACCGGTCAAGTCAGGGATCGGGTGGGTCTTGTCATCTTCCGGCATGGACAGGATGGGGATCTGGGTGATGGAACCCTTCTTGCCCTTGATACGGCCGGCCCGTTCGTACATGGTCGCAAGGTCGGTGTACAGGTAGCCCGGATAGCCGCGGCGGCCGGGCACTTCTTTACGGGCTGCGGATACCTCACGCAGGGCGTCGGCGTAATTGGTGATATCGGTGATGATAACCAGTACGTGCATGCCCAGTTCGTAGGCGAGGTATTCGGCTGCGGTAATGGCCATACGCGGGGTGGAGATACGTTCAACCGCCGGGTCGTTGGCCAGGTTGATGAACATAACGGCACGGGCCAGGGCGCCGGTGCGGTTAAAGTCTTCCATGAAGAAGTTGGCTTCTTCAAAAGTGATGCCTACGGCAGCGAATACGACGGCGAAGCCTTCGCCGGTACCCAGTACCTTGGCCTGGCGGGCGATCTGCGCCGCCAGCTGTGCATGGGGCAGACCGGAGCCGGAGAACACCGGCAGTTTCTGGCCGCGGACCAGGGTGTTCAGTCCGTCGATGGCGCTGACGCCGGTCTGGATGAATTCGGCAGGATAGTCGCGGGCGGCCGGGTTCATAGGTTCGCCGTTGATGTCCCTGTATTCGTCGGGGATGATATCCGCGCCGCCGTCGATGGGACGGCCCATGCCGTCGAAGACGCGGCCCAGCATGGCCGGGGACACGCCCAGGCGCACGCCGTGGCCCAGGAAACGGGCCTTGGCATCGTCGATCTTCAGGCCCTGGGAGCTTTCGAAGAGCTGTACCAGTGCCTTGTCACCGTCGATAACCAGGACCTTGCCGCTGCGGATTTCACCGTTGGCCTGCTGGATTTCCACCAGTTCGTCGTATTTGACGCCTTCTACCTGGTCAACCAGCATCAGCGGGCCGACGACCTCGCGAATTGTCTTGTAATCTTTACGCATCGAGTTCGCCTCCCTCTGTCAGTGCTGCAAAGGCAGCTTCCAATCTCTTGGTGATTTCGCCAAACTTTTCCACACGCTCTTTTTCGATAATGTATTTCATACGGCCGATTTCCTCGCGGACCGGCATATCGATCAGCTTGTCCAGATGCACGTGCTGCTCCAGGGCGGCTTCCGCCTTGTCGTACCAGGTCAGGATCAGCTTCATCATGTCATGCTGTTTTTCCAGGGAAGTGTAGGTATCCACTTCGTGGAAGGAGTTCTGGTGCAGGAAGTCCTCGCGGATGGAGCGGGCGCATTCCAGCGTGATGCGGTCCTTGAAGCTCAGGGCATCCACGCCGACCAGACGCACGATTTCGTTCAGTTCCGCTTCTTCCTGGAGGATGGTCATCATCTTGGAGACCATGCCGGACCAGTCGGGGGATACGGAGCTGTTGTAGTAGTTCCGCAGGCGGTCGCTGTACAGGGAGTAGCTCTGCAGCCAGTCGATAGCCGGGAAATGACGGGCATAGGCCAGGGCTGCCGACAGGCACCAGAATACCTTGACGATACGCAGCGTAGCCTGGGATACCGGTTCGGAAATATCGCCGCCGGGGGGTGATACGGCACCGATGGCGGAAACCGCGCCGGTGCGGTCCTCATTGCCGATACATTTTACGATGCCGGCGCGTTCATAGAACTCTGCCAGACGGGAGCTCAGATAAGCAGGGTAGCCTTCGTCGCCGGGCATTTCTTCCAGACGGGAGCTCATCTCACGCATGGCTTCGGCCCAGCGGGAGGTGGAGTCTGCCATGATGGCTACTTTGTAACCCATGTCGCGGAAGTATTCCGCAATGGTGATGCCGGTGTAGATGGAGGCTTCACGGGCGGCAACCGGCATGTCGGAGGTGTTCGCGATCAGCACGGTACGCTTCATCAGGGGCAGGCCCGTACGGGGGTCGCTCAGTTCCGGGAATTCCATCAGTACGTCGGTCATCTCGTTGCCGCGTTCGCCGCAGCCTACGTAGATGATGATGTCGGCGTCAGCCCACTTGGCCAGCTGGTGCTGGATAACGGTCTTGCCGCTGCCGAAG
>JAFSPK010000030.1:0-29511 GCA_017443005.1 Acidaminococcaceae bacterium | reverse complement strand
CTTCTTCCTGAAAGTGCTGCGGGACGCCGGCATGGTGGACTACGACGAACCCTTTACCAACCTGCTGACCCAGGGCATGGTAATCAAAGACGGGGCCAAGATGAGCAAATCCCTGGGCAACGTGGTTTCCCCGGAAGAGATTCTGGAAAAATACGGCGCGGACACCGCCCGTCTGTTTATTCTGTTCGCCGCTCCTCCGGAACGCGAGCTGGAATGGAGTGACCAGGGCGTGGAAGGCAGCTTCCGTTTCATTAACCGCGTATGGCGTATCATCTGGCATTACAGAGAGTCAGTAGCATTAGGACAGTATTACGAAGGTAAAAATGGCGCCCATTATGAAGAAGCCCTGTTAACGGAGCCGGATAAAGAATTGCGGCGTGCTTTAAATGCTACTATTAAAAAAGTTACGGAAGATATCGAACAACGTTTCAACTTTAACACGGCGATCAGCTCCCTCATGGAACTGGTAAATGCCATGTACGCATACAAGGATGCAGGAGTCTATACTTGCGGTCTGGTTCATGAAACCGTGAAAGACCTGTTGCTGTTGCTGGCCCCCTTTGTTCCCCATGTGGCGGAAGAGCTTTGGCACAGTGTAATCGATGAGAACAGCAGCGTTCACGATCAGTCCTGGCCGGCTTACGATGAATCGGCGCTGAAAGTTGACAATGTGGAAATCGTTCTGCAGATCAACGGCAAAGTGCGGGGCCGTCTGGTGGTTCCGTCCGAAGCGTCCAAAGAAGAACTGGAAAAAGTTGCCCTGGCCGATGAGCGGATCAAATCCCTGATCGGTGACGGAACCGTACGCAAGGTAATTGCGGTGCCGGGCCGACTGGTAAATATTGTAGTAAAATAGTTTTATGGAGACGCTGATTAAATGAGTTTGTGCGCTGACCGGTGCTTTTTGTGACTGACTGCGTCAGTGTCTCTTCCGTAAATTAAAAATGAATAAGGGAGATGCTGGTCGTGCAGCGTTTCCCTGCAAATGTTCGCAGGCCTGTGGCCGTTCTGCAGGTCTGCACACTTTTGTTCTTTACCGATCCTGTTGATGATTGAAAACAGCAGTCGGTTCCCCGGCGATACTTTTGCCCGGAGCCGACGACCCTTTTCATTGTGAGCAGGATGGGTAAAGGGAAAAAGAGGCACGTAATGTTTTGGAATATTGTTGTTGCGAATAGAATAAGGCGAATGGAATTTCTGTATTGACATATTGGAAACAGTATGTGGCAGAAATTCCATTCGTCTTTTTTTATAGATAATAGTAGCACGTAGTTTAGGAAAAGAAACCGCAAAACCGTACACGATTACTATTCCATGGATTCATTCGCCTGTGGCTTCGAAACTCGAAGTCGCGTTGAAGGGCAACCCGCTTCCCACTTCCTCACTGCGCACGCTCACTCTGTTCGCGTTGCTCGGTGTCGTCAAACTGGGTCCCTTCCGGGTTGCCCTGTCAACGCTCAACGAAATAATGTAATCGTTCCCGATGTTTTGCTCATTTTTTTCCTAAACTACTAAACTCAATTAGCGAAAAGAAAGGACAAATTACAATGGAAAAACGAACCCTGCAGAAATTAGGCCTTCTTTGTGCCAGCGTCGCCTTATGCAGCGCGGCTTCCTGGTGGAGTGGTAACGAAGAAGCAGACCGGCAGGCGCAGAAGATTGCGGAGCAACCGGTGGCGGAACAGGTGCAGGAAAAAAAAATCACAGTGTGTGTCAGCGGCGCAGTGGCCAAGCCGGGCCTTTACGAAGTGACAAAAGGCAGCCGGGCGCAGCAGATCATCGAACTGGCAGGCGGCGTAACGGAGGAAGCGGACATGGACAGGGTAAACCTGGCCCAGTTATGCAAAGACGGCGGACACATCAAAGTTCCGAGACTGTCAAAGGCGAGACTGAAACAGAAAATGTTGGAACGAAAATCTGCAAAGGCAGACGTTATTTCCGGGGAAATAGCGGGGGACGGGCACTATAATGACGCTGTGGAATATATTTCTCAAAAGAGGGCGCAAGAAAAATGGGAAGCTGCGGATGGCAGTCAATCTGCGGCAACAGGCTGGTCCGAAATGCAACCTGACGGAAACAGGCGTGAAGAGAAAACCGGAAGAAACGCTGCCAATGCGGTTCTTGTGCATTTGAATTCAGCTACCGAAACAGACCTGATACAACTACCCGGAGTGGGAAACGCCACGGCCCGCCGGATCCTTGCTTTCAGAAATAAGCATGGGTTTCAGCGTATAGAAGACATTATGCAGGTGCCCGGCATCGGCCCGGCAAAATTCGCCAGGATGAAACGCTGCCTGGCGCTGTAAGCATCTGTCTTTTAGTGCATTCTTTAAGATTCTTTAGTCCATGGTTTTTAAGAAAGAGGGAAATGTAAATTTGTTTATCAAGTGGTTGTGTCTTCTGTTCCTTTGTTATTGCGCAGGCGATCTGCTCGGGTTTTACGAGCGGTCACATCTTTTTCAGTTGTCACTCTCTACGGTCTTCGCGGCATGCGTGCTGTACAGCCTGGTGCAAATCCGGCGGGGCGACAAAGCGGCGTTGCTGGACAGGGACAACATACACCGTCTGGCCTGCGTGTTGTTTTCTCTTGTTATATTTATAGGCGGGTTCATGGTCGCGGACGGAAAGATAAAAATGCAGAAAAACTGGCAGGGATTGACGGGGAAACCGCTGATTCTGCAGGGCGCCGTAGAACCGGACAGCATACGCAGAAAGGAACAGGGAATCAGCGCCGTGTTTGCGGCAGAGTGGCCGCTGCACGGTAAGGTGAGGATTTTTGTGAAAACCGATTCCAAAAATGCTGACCTGACCGTGCGGAAGCTGCTGTCCGGAAAAATACGGTTAGGGGGCGTATTGAAGGAACCGGTTTTTCTGCGAAACCCGGGAACATACGACGGCTATCATTTTAATAAAATAAAAGGAATTTACGGAAATATAACGGCTTCGCCCGCTCAGTTACAGGAATCGGGAGAACCGCTCCCGCTGCGGTTTCGCTTTACGGCTCTTGCGCAGAAGGTGAGGGAAAACGCGCTGGCGCAGCTGCACACCGGCACGGGGGCCATTTTGCCGGGCATGGTGCTGGGCGGGTATCAGGGCGTGGCGCCAGAAGAGGCGGACGTATTCCGGGACAACGGCATAGCGCATCTGCTGGCTGTATCCGGCACCCATGTGGCGGTACTGGCACTGATACTGCAGGCGTTGCTGCGTCCGGCCGGGAAAATGGGCAACATTTTTGTTCAGCTGTTTTTAGTATTGTATGCATTGCTCTGCGGGTTGCAGCCGGCGGTACTGCGCGCCGTAGCCATGGCCTGTGTGTTGCTCTGGGGACGCAGTCAAAAACTGAAGGCGGACAGCGTCCGTTTATTATTGCTGACCGCCTGGGCTCTTCTGCTGGCAAATCCCTTCTGGCTGTTTGACATCAGCTTTCAGCTTTCTTTCGTGACCACTGCGGGATTATTGCTGGCAGGGCCCAAAGTGACCGCATATATTCCTCAGAATCTTCCGGATTGGCTGCGGACGGTGCTGGGCGTGACGCTGGCGGCACAGATATTTTCTTTTCCGTTTTCCGTGTATTACTTTCACCGGGTCTCCCTGATCGGGCTGGCCAGCAATCTGCTTTTGCTTCCGGCGCTGGAACTGGCCGTGCTGTTATTTCTGACAGGGCTCTGCTGTTTATTTTTGGCGTCTGTCGGAGGCATGTTTTGTAGTTTTCTCGTTCCTTTTGCCGGCGACATACAGTCGGGCAACGGTATCTTTGCTGTTATCGGCAGCGTACCCTTTGCTGCCGCGGAACGCCTGCTGCAGGGTGCGGTTGCAGCGGGAAAACTGCTGGCTGATTTACCCTTTGCAACCTTGGATATTGCCGGGTGGAGCAAGGTGCAATATTTCTGTTACGCAGGATTTATCGCTGCCTTTTTTGATCTGGATCCGTTCAGCCGCCTGTCCTCCCGGCAGAGAAAATTCTGCCTTGGGACTATGGTTTGCATCTTTCTTCTGATCAATCTTGTGCGTTATCTTTTGCCTCAGGATTTAACGGTTCACTTTGTCGATGTGGGGCAAGGCGATGCCGCTCTGATCCGGACACCAGAGGGAAAGAACATTTTAATCGATACGGGCGGTCTGCAGGGGGATGCAGATATTTCCCGCATGGTGCTGCTGCCGTATCTTCGTTACCTGGGCGTAAAACAGATCGATGTGCTTTGCCTGAGCCATGGAGACCACGACCATGCCGGGGGCGCCGCCGGTGTGGCGGCCAGGCTGCCTGTAAAAAATGTGTTTCTGGGCGCCGGTGCGGAAACATCCGCGGACGTGCAGGCGCTGCTGAGGGTTGTGGAACATAAGGCAAACGTGTACAGACTGCAAAAAGGCGAACAGTGGAACGTGGGAGACTGCAAAATCGTAGTCGCTTCTGCATCTGCAAAAACATCTTCCGCTTCCGGAGTTTCGGACACCAATGCTTCTTCGTTAGTCCTGCAGCTGTTTTGTCAGGGACATTCCCTTGTGTTTACCGGTGACGCGGATATGGAAACGGAAGAAAACGCCATGCCGTTGTTACGCCAGGCAGATGTGCTGAAAGTCAGCCATCACGGTTCGGAAACTTCTTCATCTCCGCATTTTCTTGCACATATCCGGCCCCGCTTCGGCGTAATCTCCTGCGGAAAACACAACCGGTACGGTCATCCGGCACAGGACACACTGGAACGTCTGGCTGCCCGGCATATCATTCCTCTGCGGACAGAACAGCTGGGCGCGATCAAGATCGTTTTTGGCAAAGACAAGCTGCGCTGGTACAGCTACCGCTACCACGAAAACCAATTTTAATTCAGCAGGGTTCATGATATAATAAAAAATAATTTGTTTTGTATATTGAATTATGCAGTTCAGAAAAAGAATTCGCAAAACCGTCAATGATTGCTATTCCATGGATTTATGTGCCTGTGGCTTCGAAACTCGGAGCTGCGCCCCTCAGACAGTCTCGCCACAACGGCACATTTCATCTCATGGAATGACGCAATCATTTCCGATGTTTTGCTCATTTCTTTTCCTGAACTGTAAAATCAGCTTTTCGGAGAAAGTATTGCCATGAAGCCAAAATCCTCCGGCCTGGCCCCGGATGTATTTATCAAACAAATTGAAAACGGCACCATCCCCACTGTGGTCTGCATCGTGGGGGAAGAACCCTATTACCGGGATCTGGTCCGCCGCACCCTGCTGGATGCCATCTTTACGGACACGCCAACCGACAGCCGCGATATTTCTGTATTCGAAGAAAAAACCGACATGAAAAAGCTGGACACGCTGATCAACACCTATCCCTTTTTCAGCGGCAGGACGGTCATTTTCATTACGGATAAAGAACTGTTAAACCCCAAGGCGGAAGCGGAAGGGAAAATAGCAAAATCCGGCGGGAAAGGGAAAACGAAAGAAAAGGCAAAGGAAACGAGCCTTTCAAAGCAGGAGCAGTTCCAGAACCTGTTGGGCGATGTACCGGATTTTTGTACGGTGATCCTGCAGGCCGAAAAGATGGACGGGCGGCAGAAGTTCACCAAGTTTTTGCAGAAGGAAACGGTGTTTGTGGACTGTTCCCCTGTGGACTCCCGGTATCTTCCGGCCTGGCTGGCCCGGCAGGCGGAACAGCGGGGCGGGCGTCTGGACAGGGGCGCGGTGCAGCGCATCCAGGAATATCTGGCAACCGTGGACAATCCGCCTTTGCAATTGCTGGCGGCGGAAGTGGAAAAGATCGCCGTGTATGCAGGAGACCGGAAGAACTGGACCGCGGCGGATGTGGATATGCTGTTTTCCGCGTTGCCGGAAATCGGCGTGTTTGCCCTGAATAATGCCATCACGGCCAAAAATACGGTGCTGGCGCTGCAGCTGCTGGCAGAGGAACAAAAGAAAAATACATATTTGCCTTTGCTGGCGGCCAAACTGCTGACCCATCTTCGCAGCATCCTGATGGTAAAAGAAGGGGAACGGCTGGGGCGTTCTGCCAGTCAGATTGCGGCGGAATCCCACAAGGCGCCGTTCCTAATCAGCATGTGGCAGAAGGAAGGAACAAAATTTACGGAGGCCC
The DNA here is from genome assembly GCA_017443005.1 of Acidaminococcaceae bacterium. GTDB lineage: Bacteria > Bacillota > Negativicutes > Acidaminococcales > Acidaminococcaceae > Succiniclasticum. The sequence goes on along the minus strand of JAFSPK010000030.1, from coordinate 23,438 downwards.
GTCTGCGGAACGGAATCCAGGCACTGGACACGCTGGTGGAAGAAATCAGTCTGGGCGGACGGCAGTACGACCGCCTGGAAGAAATCATTGCCATATTGTGCGCGAAATGAAAGGCTTTCTGTGTGTCAAACTTAGCGTGTTCCTTCCGGAAAAACTGATTTTAGTACCAGTTGCGATATTTGAAACAGTTTAGACCGGCATAAAAATGTATACATTTCGTTACAGCTTGCTTTTATAGACATTTAAGAACGGATTTGTTAAAATAAAGTATAATGTTAAAAATGCTGTTCTTTACAGAGAGCATAAAAGGAGGGGAAACGGCCCGGTGCCGGAATATTATGGGGAAAAGTGAATTGCTTTATGTCATTAAACCTTCGCAGCAGACTAAAGAAACCTTACTGCAGTTATTAGCCGATCATAAAGAGGTGCAGTTTGTTTCTCTGATGGGCGTGGACCTGGCAGGAAATGATACGGATGAAAAGATTCCTGTCAATATCTTTCTGCATGACATCGACAAATTCCTGACCGGAAGCGCGGCCCAGACCGACGGCTCTTCCGTGGTGCTGCCCGGTATCGCCACCCTGAACGATGCCCGTGTGGACATGGAAGTGGATAAAGATGTAAACTGGTACGTGGATTATAACTACGAACACTTTGATGAAAAGGGGCGCATGGTAGGCACTCTGCGCATGCCCTGCTTCCTGACCCATAACGGGGAGTACGTGGACTCCCGTTCCCTTTTGAAGAAATCCCTGCGGTATGTGGAAGACGAGCTGCTGGCACTGCTGAAAAAGTATCCGCATATGCCGGGGCTGGAAAATATCGATGTCAATGAAATTGCCCATTTGATTTTCACGACAGCCACCGAATTGGAATTCTGGGTAAAGTCCCCCCGGGAAAATTCTCCCATTGAAGCATTGTCCTCCTCCCAGGTCATGCAGGAAATGTACTGGCAGCGGACCCGGGGTAATGTGCGCACGGCGTTGGAACAGACCATTGAAATGCTGGAGCTGTACGGGCTGGAGCCGGAGATGGGACATAAGGAATGCGGCGGTGTTAAAGGACAGATTGATTCTTCCGGCCATATGACCCATATCAATGAACAGCTGGAAGTGGACTGGAAATACAACGTGGGCCTGCAGACGGCGGACAATGAAATTCTGGCCCGCATTATCGTCAAGGAAGTTTTCCGGCAGAACGGCCTGGACATTTCCTTCCAGGCAAAACCTATTCCCGGCGTGGCCGGCAGCGGCGAACATACCCATGTGGGCATTGCGGCCAAACTGAAAAACGGAAAAGTCGTGAACCTGTTTGCTCCGGCCGACATGCATAAGGATTTCCTGTCTGCTGTGGGGTACGGCGCCATCATGGGCATCATGAAAAATTATGAAGCCATCAACCCCTTCATCTCCGCCACCACCGATGCGTTCAACCGGCTGAAACCGGGCTTTGAAGCGCCGGTCTGCATTGTGACGTCCCTGGGTCTTGCCCCGGACATTCCTTCCCGTAACCGGACCATTCTGGCCGGTCTGATCCGGGATTTGGACAACCCGCTGGCAACCCGTATCGAGATGCGTTCCCCGAATCCGTACACCAACACCTATATCGCCATCGCGGCATTCTATCTGGCGGCCCTGGACGGCATCAAGGCCTGTGCGGCAAGCAAAAAAACGCTGGCGCAGTTGGAAAAGGAAATTTCCAAAAAGGCCGGACAGAAAGGGTTTTATCTGGAAAAAGACAGGGAATACCGCACCGAAGAAGATGTGTTTGAAGATTTTACGGCGGAAGAGCGCAGCAAACTCTTTGGCGAACCGCCTGCTACCGTGTGGGAAAATATCCGGAACTGGGAAAAATTCCCGGTAAAGAAAAAGGTAATCATGGAAGGCGGTATCTTTGATGAAGCCGTGCTCCGTTCCTTCGCGGAAGGCGCCATGATCCGCTGGAAGACGGAACTGCTGAACCGTCTGATCCCGGAAGTCCGGGCGGATGTAATTGCGGCCAAAAAGCTCCATGACGCCAATACCGGAACCGCTTTTGACAACGCGCTCTGGAAAAAGATCCAGGCGGTACGGAACAGGCTGGCAAAAGATTCCGCAAAGGAAGACTGCATTTTTACGGAAATCAAAAAAGCGATAGAGGCCGGTGATCACGATGCGGTCTCTGCCAAATTCCTGGAGATGCAGAAGCTGAAAGAAAGTCTCTACGCGTTATATCACGATTACAAACAGAATATTATTGACTGATGACAGCCTTGCGGGGAACCGGCCGCAGGATTTTGGTCGGCTTTTTCCGGAAAATTGGCTGAAAAACCTGTTTGTATTGTGAACTTTGTGAAATTTTCTTCAGAGACTTGTTGTCTTATATGTAGACTTGTGGTAAAATACAACAAGTATTGACTGGATATTTCGTTTTAAGAAGGTTTTATTTGAAAAATATAGATACCGTATTTAGGAGGATCGCAATGAATTTTGGATTTACGGAAGAACAGCTCGAATTGCAGGAAATGGTGCGCGAGTTTGTTGAAAAGGAAATTACCCCTATTGCAGGTGAGATGGACGCGGAAAATGCAACCCGTCCGGAACTGTTTAAAATGGCTGCTGATATGGGGCTGCTGAATGTAATTGTTCCTGAAGAATACGGTGGATTGGGCCTGGACAGTGTTACGGTTGCCATGATGTATGAAGAACTGGGCAAAGGCTGTGCCGGCGTGGCCACTTCCATGGCTGCCAACGCTTTGGCTACGGCTCCGGTTCTGATTGCCGGTACGGACGAACAGAAACGCATGTGGTGCGATATCCTGAACGAAGGCGGTCTGGCTGCCTTTGCGCTGACGGAACCCGGCGCCGGTTCGGATGCCGGCGGTGTTTCTACCCGCGCTGTCCATGATAAGGAAAAGAAAACCTACACGCTGAACGGGACGAAAGCCTTTATCACCAACGGCGGTATTGCGGACATTTACCTGATTTTTGCCAATACCCGTAAGGATGGCGGCATCCGCGGCCTGACCGCGTTTATCGTGCCGAAGGGAACCCCCGGCTTCAAGGTTGGCCGTAAAGAAGATAAGATGGGCATCCGTCCTTCCAATACCTGTGAACTGATTCTGGATAACGTGGTGATTCCGGAAAGCAACCGTGTGGGCCGTGAAGGCCAGGGCTTCCGCATCGCCATGCAGACACTGGATTCCGCCCGTCCGTTTGTGGGCGCGGTTTCCGTAGGTCTGGCCCAGGCTGCCCTGGATGTGGCGGTTGCGTATGCGAAAGAACGGAAACAGTTCGGCCAGCCCATCGCGTCCTTTGAAATGGTGCAGGAAATGGTGGCGGACATGGCTATGAAAGTTGACGCGGCCCGCCTGCTGGTGTACCGTGCCTGCGCGATGCGGGACGAAGGCGTTGTGTTTACCAAGGAAGCCGCCATGGCGAAATGCTTTGCGGCGGATACTGCCATGGAAGTTACGACCAACGCGGTGCAGATTATGGGCGGCTACGGCTACTCCAAAGAAAATCCGGCTGAAAAACGTATGCGTGATGCCAAGATCATGCAGATTTATGAAGGCACTAACCAGATCCAGCGTCTGGTCATTGCCAATAAGGTTATGTATTAATGACGTATTGCTGCCCCGTTGCCTGCTGACAGGCAGCGGGGTTTTTGTTATAATAGTACTGTATATGGGTTTGCTGCAGAAAATGGTTGGCAGTAATTTCTGAACAAATTTCCTGGGAGCGGTTATGATTTTATTATGGGGATCGCTGTTGGTGGTGTTCCTGGACCGGATTACCAAGATGGCGGTGGTTTCAAAAATGACGGAAGGGGACAGCATTCCGGTTTTTGAAAATATTTTTCACGTAACGTATGTATTGAATCCGGGGGCAGCGTTTGGCATGCTGCCGCATAACAGGATGTTTTTCCTGGCGATCGGCGTGGCCGCCGTAATCGCAATCTGGTGGATGCGGAAAGATATTCTGGCGGAAGGCTGGCGGACGCGGGTCGGTACGGCGCTGTTTCTGGGAGGCACCCTGGGAAACCTGTGGGACAGGGTTCAGACCGGGCTGGTCATCGATTTTTTTGATTTTCGTATCTGGCCGGTGTTTAATGTTGCGGATATTGCCATATGCGTAGGGGTAGGACTGATTTTATGGGGCATGCTACAGAACGGATTTCTGGAAAACTGAATGAAACAGAGGTTCCGGCTGTTGCCATTGTCTGGAATGACGCCGGAGAGGAGCCGGACCTTGCAGCGCAGGACATGGAGGAAGATATACGTACGGTGACGGCGGATACCGCCGATTCCGGGAAACGGGCTGACGTTTTTTTTGCGGATATGCTGGAGAGCACCCGTTCTCATGTCCAGATTTTGTTGAACGAAGGGCGCGTCTGTAAAGGAAGCAAGCTGATCAAGCCGAATTATAAAGTTAAAGCGGGAGATGTATTTCAGGTCGTATTGCCCAGGCCGGTTCCGCTGGAGGCGGAGCCGGAAAACATTCCGCTGGATATCATCTATGAAGATGAAGATGTGATCGTGCTCAATAAACCCAGAGGCATGGTAGTGCATCCGGCGCCGGGACATTATACGGGCACGCTGGTCAATGCGCTGCTGTTTCACTGTAAGAACCTGTCGGGCATCAACGGGGTGATCCGCCCCGGCATCGTGCACCGGTTGGATAAGGATACCAGCGGCATCATGATCGTTGCCAAAAATGACGAAGCCCATGTTTCCCTGTCCAAACAGATTCAGGATAAAACGGCAAGGCGGACCTATCTGTGCATTGTCCGCGGCAATGTAAAAGCGGACAGGGGATTGATTGAAACCCGGATGGACAGGGATAAAAATGACCGGAAGCGGATGGCGGTGGTTACAGAAGGCGGCCGTGAAGCAGTTACGGAATATGAAGTGCTGGAACGGTTTGGCCGTTTTACGGTGGTCCGGTGCAGTTTAAAGACCGGGCGAACCCATCAGATCCGCCTGCATATGGAATACCTGGGCTATCCGCTGGTAGGGGATCCCAAATATTCTCCCATGAAAACGCCGTTTTCCATAAAGGGGCAGGCCCTGCATTCCCAGACACTGGATTTTATTCATCCGCGGACAGGGAAACCGATGCATTTTGAGGCGCCTTTGCCGGATGATATGCAAAAGATTCTGACCCGTCTGCACAACGGGCAGTTTTGACCGGCAGGTGCGTATGGCCTTTGGTCATCGCACAAACTCATTGAATCAGCGTCTCTTTAAAAAAATTTACAGCAATTTTGCAGAAAATGACTATGAAAAGACAAAAATTTAGTTTAATATAAATACGAGGTGGAAACGATGAAGAATATTATTAAAAAAACTTCGATTATGGATGCAGACGGCATCCGTCGCGCGCTGATCCGTATCGCCCATGAAATTACGGAAAAGAACAGGGGTGTGGAAAATGTGGCCCTGGTGGGCATCCGTACCCGGGGCGTTCCTCTGGCCGCAAGGATTGCGGAGGAGATTCGGAAAATTGAAAATGCAGAGGTTCCTGTAGGCTCCCTTGATATCACGCTGTATCGGGATGACCTGACCACCATGGGTTATAACCCGGTGATCCACGGAACGGAAATCGATTTTGATATTACCGGGAAACATATTGTCCTGGTGGATGACGTGCTGTATACCGGACGCACGATCCGTGCCGCGCTGGATGCCATTATTGACATGGGAAGACCGAATTCGATCCAGCTGGCTGTCCTCATTGACCGCGGACACCGGGAACTGCCGATCCGCGCTGATTATGCAGGTAAAAATGTTCCGACTTCCCGTCGTGAGACCATTGAAGTGGCGCTGCAGGAAGAAGGGAAAGAGGATGAAGTGATTTTGGGAGAAATTGCGGAATAAATCAATTTATGTTCCGTTTATGTTGCAAAAAGATGCAGCGTTTATGTTATAATGTATGTTAAAGATAATAGTAACTAAGCAACTGTTTATCAACAACGTTTCAACGAGTTTAATGATTTGGGAGGTTTTCTCATGAAAAAAGTTTCTCTTCTGCTGATTTGTTTATTGACTGTCTTTGTAACTTCGCTGACTATGGTCGCTTTTGCTGCGCCCAGTGATGAAAATCCGTATAAAAACCATTATACGAAAGAGGCCCAGGCGATTCGCAAGCAGGGTACGGCCAAAATTGTTTTTCAGTTTATGACACGGGACAATGTGCCCATGCCGGGCGTTATCATGCTGTATAATACGACAAAAGAAAAAGGCCAGGAAGCGGTTGCCGATGAAAAAGGCATGATCCAGTTTGATGTGAAAACTTCCGAACTGTATTATGTCCATCACGTAATTTATAACAGAAATATTTTACCGATCCAGGGCGGCGCCATGGTCAACAATATTGACAAGCTGGATATCCGCAAGGGCACCGTTTTGTGGAACGTAATTGTAAAATACGGCGAACAGGCTTTTATGAGTTACCGTGGAAACTGATATACGAATCGGACGAGGATAGAAATAATAAGAGCCGGGCATGGCTGCCCGGCTCTGTTGTCTTATATGCGGGAATGTAAAAAATAAAATTACAGTGATTTCGGTTTCATCAGCAATTTGCCAAACCGTTTGGTCATATTGCGCATCTGGGTGATTTTGCGGGATTTGTTTCGTTGCCGCGGTTTCATATCGGCTTTTTTGCCGAAGTCTCCCCGGTCTACATAGGTCAGTTTCATTTTATCGGGTGCAAGGAAACTGCAAAGCTCCCGAACCATCTTTTCCGGATCGGCCTCTTCATTGCAGGAAAAACCGTCGATGGCCACAAACCCTTTTTCGTAATTCACATGTAAGATAATATGACCGGCTTTGCAAATACTGTAAATACCGTACTCGGTCTCATTTTCCTGTTCTGTGCGTATGCTTTGCACCTGCATATGATTTTCTTTTGCACGTTCTTCCAGAACGTGTGTTAACGCTTCCTGAGCCAGTGAGTCTTCCGCGCAGCCGTAGAGGTCTGCGGCAACCAATAATCCTGTTTTCAAAATATGATCTCCTTTTTAAAACTGTCGGCAGGGATCGCCTGCCCGTTCTATGTTTATTACTTTTGAAATATTTTACATGCGCATTCATTATAACAGAGGCCGGCACAGTTGTCAAAAGCAGGACTACAGGTACAGCCGGAGAGCAGAGATTGTGTTATAATAGAACAAAGCAAAGAATTAAGGAAACTCATATAATCAGCGTCTCCTTAACGCAGAGGTATTGCATGGATATAATTGAAGGAACTGTGGAATCGATAGTATTCCAAAGCGATAATAAACAATTTTGCGTCTTTCGGATCCGGAGCGCTGCCCTGGGTATGGTAACGGCGGTCTATAGGGGACCGGCTCCTTTTATGGGGGAAACGGTGCAGGCTTCCGGCAGCTGGACACAGCACGCGCGTTTCGGCCGCCAGTTTACGCTGGCCGGCTACCGGTCGGTTAAGCCGGGGTCGGCGGAGGGCGTGGAACGTTTTTTGGCCAGCGGAGCCGTCAAGGGGATAGGCAAAGCGATGGCGTCCCGTATCGTAGAACATTTTGGCAGGGATACGCTGGAGATATTGGGAAAGTCGCCGGAACGTCTGGCGGAGGTTTCCGGCATCGGCGCCAAAAAAGCAAAAAGCATCGGAGAGGCCTATCATGCTATTTCTGATTTACGGGAGCTTATGCTTTTTCTGGAAGAAAACGGGGTAAGCGGCCATTATGCCGCTAAGCTGCAGCTGGCCTATGGCGACACGGCGATCACCCGGATCAAAGCGGACCCGTATCGCCTGATTATGGACATTGACGGAATCGGGTTTAAAACAGCGGACCGGATCGGCCTTTCACTGGGGTTTGAACCATCCTCGGAAGAACGGGTCCGTGCAGGCATCGGCTATGCGTTGACGCAGGCGGCATCCGGCGGGCATACCTGCGTGCCGGAAGAGGAACTGCTGCGGTATACAGGGCAGATTTTGCAGGTTGAGTATGTGGATGTGGAAACGGTTTTTCAAACCATGATTGCCAATAATCTCCTTCGGACGGAAGATTGGGGCGGGCACCGTTTTATCTATCCGGAATATCTGTACCGGGCAGAAACCGGTACCGCCCGTATGCTTCGGGCCTTGCGCGATTATCCGGACAGCCTGGGGAGAGTAAACGTGGAACGGGTAATCGCGGAATGGGAAGCGGAGGCCGGGATTGAACTGGCGGATGCCCAGAAGGAGGCAATCCGTTCCTCCTTAAAGTACGGCGTCTTTGCCCTGACCGGAGGCCCCGGCACAGGCAAGACCACGATTATCAAAGGCATTCTTTCTGTATTGAAGCGGGCAGGCTGTACGGTTTTGCTGGCAGCACCCACCGGAAGGGCTGCCCGGCGCCTGGAAATGGCTGCGGGGGACAAAGCCCAGACCGTGCATCGTCTGCTGGAATATACAGTGACGGGAGAGTTTGGTAAGAACGCGGATGAACTGCTGGAAGCCCAGGCTGTGATTGTGGATGAGGCCTCCATGCTGGATATTACGCTGCTATATCATTTGCTGGAAGCACTGCCTCTGGGCTGCCGCCTGATCCTGGTGGGCGATGTGGATCAGCTGCCGTCCGTGGGGCCCGGATCCGTGCTGAAGGATATCATCCAATGCGGTAAGATGCCGGTGGTCCGTCTGCATGAGGTGTTCCGGCAGGCGGAAATCAGTCCGATTGTGCGGAATGCGCACCGCATCAACCGCGGTATGCTGCCGGAGTGTGTGCCGGAAAGTGATTTTTCCATGACAGAGTTTGCGGATGAGGAACTGGCTGCGGATTATATAACAAATCTGTATGCCGGGGAAGCGGAAGCCGAAGGGTGGCAGTCTTTACAGATTTTGTCTCCTATGCATAAAGGCCCCTGCGGCGTGCAGAATCTGAACCGGCTGCTTCAGGCCCGTGTCAATCCTCCATCTCCCGCAAAAGAGGAAATACAGCAGCCCGGCGGTACGGTTCTCCGTCTGGGAGATAAGGTGATGCAGATCCGTAATAATTATGAAAAGGACGTGTATAACGGGGATATCGGCCAGATTGTAACGATTGCGGGGAAAATGGTGAGAGTCTGCTATCCGGACCGTGCGGACGGCGAAAATGTTACCTATGAGGAAGGCGAAACAGACGAACTGCAACTGGCGTATGCCATGAGCGTGCATAAATCCCAGGGAAGCGAATATTCCCGCGTTGTGCTGGCCCTGGTGACCGGGCATTATATCATGCTGCAGCGGAATCTGCTGTATACGGCCGTGACGCGGGCCAGGGAAAAAGTGGAACTGGTAGGGACGAAAGCAGCGCTGCAGACGGCGGTTGCCAATGACCGCACCCGGCGCCGGTATTCCCTGTTAAAGGAACGGCTGCAAGAGAGCGGCGATTTGTAGAATTCTGTTTCCGTTTTATGTGAAGAAACAGACGAAGCCCGACCGGCAGTATCCGTGTGGTGTGTGGTCAACGGTCGGAGTGTGTGATGCGAGGCTGACGACCGGAGTGTGCGTTTGTCGGAAGGAGGGAGAGCAGACTGTTTTTACAGTTACTGAAAGAATTTGTGTTCCCACGCTGCTGTGCGGGATGCGGAGTGGAAATCGAAGCGGGCTTCCTGTGCCGTGACTGCAGACAGGGACTGTTGCAGTTGAAAGCATTTCCAACCATAGATGCGTTGGACGGCGGACTATTCTTTTTTGCCTATGAAAACCGGATAAAGGAAGCGATTCACAGAATTAAATTTGGCAGGGAAAAAGATATAACGGTTTTGTTATCGGAAGAAACGGAAATTTTACTGGCGGAACCTGAGATACAGACCGCGATTACTAAATTTTTTGCCAATGCAGGAATGTTTCGCACTTGTGCAGAAAATAATAGTACAGATAAAACATCATGGCGGGCAGTTGACCGGAATGCTGTCCGTGTTGCCGAAAAGGATATATGGTTGTGGAGCGGGATACCGACAGACCCGGGCCGGTTGCGGCATCGTGGCTTTGATATTCCGTCGGTGCTGTTTTCCCGAAGGGCAAAGGATTTTGGAGGAAGATGGGTGCCGCTCTTATGCCGTACCCGGAAAACGTTGCCGATGTTCGGCCTGTCTCCGGAAGAACGGAGACGGAACCTGCAGGATTGTTTTGCGGTGACAGGGAATGTCCGTGGTAAATCTGTCATGCTGGTGGATGACATCTTTACGACGGGCGCCACGTTTTCCGCGGCGGCAGCTGTATTGAAAGAAGCAGGCGCGGTGACGGTGACCGGCCTCGCGTTTTGTGGTTCGATTGAAAATCTACGCTAATATTTTATTACATCTAAAACTTGTATAAATTGTGTTTGTACGGCATAGAATGGAAGCACAGAAGAATTAAGATTTAGATGTTACAAACTACTAAATTAAATATTTAAAACGTATTGGAGGGAGAGAGGATGAAGTTGACTGGCTGTATCGGAATCAGGGAAGGATTCCAGTTTCAGTATCAGAACCTGGTCGGAGAGGGCCGGGTTACGGAAGAGGCGCTGCAGGCTCTGCAGCCTGCTATGGAGCAGGCTGTAAAAGCGGTGCGGGCCATTCGCAGCGAAGGTTTTTCCAAAGCGCATCTGTCCAAGGACGGGACGCCGGAACATGTTTATTTTCCCCGTCAGGCTTATCTTGCAGAAGGGAACCCGAATGACGAAGTTTCGGTAAAGCGTCTGGAGGCATTGGGCGCTGCCTGGAAAGATACCGTAGATGCGGCGGTGTTTATCGGCATCGGCGGGTCGTATTTAGGGGACAAAGTGATTTTTGATCTGGCGGCCAAACCCTATTGGAACCAGCTGCCGAAAAAGGAACGCAACGGGTATCCGCAGATTTATTTTGCTGGCAATAATGTGGACGGCGTGGCCCTGCAGGGCCTGATGCGCCAGCTGACCCTGCAGGCGCAGCATGTAAAGCATCCGCTGCACATCCAGCTGGTGCCGATTTCCAAATCGGGTACCACCATGGAGCCGCTGACCAGTTTCGCTGCGTTGCTGAACTACATGAAAGCACATCCGGAATGGTTTACCGTTGATGTGACGGCTGTTACCGGTCTGGATGCAAAAGAGTCCCTGCTGTACCGGCTGGCACAGGAAAATAACTGGCCGGCTTACAGTATTCCGGAGGGAATCGGCGGGCGGTTCTGTATCTTAAGCAACCCGGGTCTCTTAATGTGCGCCGCACTGGGCTACGATATCCGTGCTTTACTGGATGGCGCCCGGGAAATGTCCGAACTATGCCTTGCCACCGAAGGTACGGATAATCCTGCCTTGCTGAATGCGTCCCTGAAATATCTGGCAGCAGAAAAACTGGGAGCGGATATTGAAGTGCTGATGGGCTACGGTGATACCCTGCAATGCCTGGGCGCATGGTATGTGCAGCTGCTGGCAGAGTCTTTGGGCAAACGCATGGACCGGAACGGTAAAACTGCTTTCTATGGCAGGACTCCCGTGGTAGCTGTGGGCACCACCGATATGCATTCCATGACCCAGCAGCATCAGGACGGAAAACGCAATAAGGTGATCCAGTTCCTGGAAGTGGCCAAACCGGCGGAAACGATTGTGGTAAATAATCCGTTCCCCAAAGAAAAAGCCTTTGCTTTATACGCAGGCAAGGAAATGAATGTACTGCTGCAGGCTGCCCTGAAAGCCAATGAAACGGCTCTGACGGAAGACGGCAGGCTGAACGCCCGGTATATTCTGCCGGAACTGGCGCCGCGTTACATCGGGCAGCTGCTGATGTTCCTGATGTACAGCATTGCGTACGAAGGAGAACTGGCTGACGTGGATGCCTATGACCAGCCCGGCGTGGAAGCCTATAAACGCATTATGAAGGCGGAACTGGCAAAAGCGTAAAATAAAGGACAAAGAACTTAATGCACAAGCTTTATTGAAAAAATAAGTTGAAATAATAAATTAAAAATTAGCAGCGGGAAAGACTTTGCAAAACCGTGCCCGTTTGCTATTTCATGGACTTATTCGCCTGTGGCTTCGAAACTCGTGGCTTCGCCCCTCAGACAGTCTCGCCACGGCCGGCTCATTTCGTCTCATGAAATTACGCAAACGCTCCCGATGTTTTGCGAAGTTCTTCCCCGCTGCTGCTTTTATATTTGCTATTTCTGTAACATTTAATATAGTTTTGGGAAGAGTTTGTGAAATTATAATAATGGCTCTTGCGTAAAGTCAAAAAGTCAAATATAATAACCATATAACACTCTACGGTCAATTTGGCAATAATATTTTAATATTTGGATGAAAAAGATATCTTTTTTGATTCCTGTGTCAGAACGGAAACAGACAGTAAGAACAGAAAGCAGGTAGAATTATGAAAAACATGGCAGACGCAATAGAAAGCTTTATTGTAGGACAGTTACTGGCGGCGAGCAAGAATACGGTACTGGTGCAGCGCAACGAACTGGCGGACCGGTTATCCTGTGCGCCGTCCCAGATCAGCTATGTATTGAGCACCCGCTTTACCCCGGAAAAGGGGTATCTGGTGGAGTCCCGCCGGGGCAGCGGGGGATTTATCCGTATCGTCAGGATATTGCCTGTGGAAGAACAGCAGGAGGAACCGACCGTGGATGAGATCCTGCATTACTGGCATGAAAACCGTATGCTGACCGACAGGGAGTTTGAACTGCTGCATTACCTGATGGGCATCATGGATATCCCGGAAAGGGAAAAACGCCAGATTCTCCGTCAGGCAGTAAAACGCATGGTAGATGCCAGCTGATTGAACTATAAAGGAGACGAATTAATCAGTGTTTCCTTAAAGAAAGAACATGGAGTTTTGGGCCGGCAACAGGTTATTTCCGGCAGGGAGGATACAATGTTATGTGAACGTTGCGGCAAACGGGAAGCCACAGTAAATGTAGTTTGTGTTATCAACGATACCCGGGTCAGCAAATGGCTTTGCGAGTCCTGCGCCAAAGAGTTCGCGGCGGAAGGCGTGATGGCCGGGCAAAAAGGGGAAAATGCCCGTAACATATTAGAAGAGTTTTTTAAACCGCTGCGCAGGCTGGCGGAAAAGAATTACCACGCAGAACAGAACCAGAAGGATCATTTTTATACAGATCTGGCAGAAAAGATTTTGGTTGGCGCGCGCCGGACAGCTGTCCAGCGCCAGCAGGAAGAAATTGGTACAGAACATATTTTGTGGGCGATGCTGCAGGAACCGGAGAGCCAGGCAGCACATCTGCTGCTGCGGTGTGGCGTGGATAAATACACCCTGTTAGGGGAACTGGAAACCTGGATGGGAAAAACCGTGGAAGGCGCTAACCCGGCTTCCTATACAAAAGAAGCGTCTGCGGCCCTGCATTATGCGAAATCCTTTTCGGATACGGACGGCCTGTACCTGATCAGTTCCGGGCATATCCTGCTGGGACTGCTGGCGGAAGAAGGCTGCGTCGCTTCCCGGGTCCTGGCGCGTTTTACGATTGATATGAACCGGGTGCAGGTCATGATGCACGAAGAATTTATCCAGACACATGCCCTGCCTGAAAAAAACAAATTTAAATCCCAGGCCAAAAAAGAAAAAGCGGAAGCGGAGCTGCAGAAAGCGTTGAAACTGCTGAACGGATTCGGGCGGAACCTGAACGAACTGGCTTCCCAGGATAAACTGGACCCGATGCTGGGCCGGGAAAAGGAATTGGAACATGTGATGCGGATCCTTTGCCGGCGTACGAAGAACAATCCGGTCCTGATCGGTGAGTCCGGCGTAGGAAAAACAGCCATTGCAGAGGGCCTGGCTCAGCGGATCGCAAACGGGGAAGTCCCTGAGTTTCTGTCAGACAAGATCATTTTTTCCCTGGAACTGGGCTATGTGGTTGCAGGAGCCAAGTATCGGGGCGAACTTGAAGAACGTCTGCGGAATATTATTGAAGCTGTCAAGCATTGCCCCAGAATCATTCTGTTTATGGATGAGCTGCAGATGCTGATGAACGGCGGAGACGGTACCATGAATATCGCAAATATTATCAAACCGGCGCTGGCCAGAGGGGAACTTCACGTAATCGGAGCCACCACGCTGGAAGATTACCGTAAAAGCGTGGAAAAAGATGCGGCGCTGGAGCGGCGGTTCCAGCCGGTCCGTGTGGACGCGCCGGATACAGAGGCGGCCCTGAAAATTTTGAAACGATTGAGCGGACGTTATGAAAGGTACCATCATGTACAGGTAACGGAAGAAGCGCTGGAAGCGGCGGTCAAGTTATCGGACCGTTATCTTACGGACCGAAACCTGCCGGATAAGGCGATTGATATCCTGGACGAAGCCTGTGCTTCTGTCAGACTGCACAGCAGTAAGGATTACTCGGGACAGATGGGGGATCCGGTAGTCGATGCTGACACGGTTCGCCATATTATCTCCCAGTGGACCAACATTCCGCTGACCCGGCTGAATGCAGCGGAATCCAGCAGTCTGCTGCAGCTGGAGAATGCGCTGCACGAACGTATCGTGGGGCAGAATGCAGCGGTAAAAGGTGTGGCCCAGGCGGTACGGCGTGCCCGGGCCGGACTGAAAGACCCCCGCAGGCCGGTAGGCTCTTTCCTGTTCCTGGGACCTACCGGTGTGGGCAAAACTGAACTGGCCAAAGCGCTGGCAGATAATCTGTTCGGGGACGAGAGGGCTTTGCTGCGCTTTGATATGAGCGAATATATGGAAAAGCATACGGCTTCCCGTCTGATTGGCGCGCCTCCCGGTTATGTGGGGTACGAGGAAGGCGGTCGCCTGACTTCCGCGGTGAAGCGGCGTCCGTATTCTATTATTCTGCTGGATGAAATTGAAAAAGCCCATCCTGATATTTTCAACCTTCTGCTGCAGATCATGGAAGACGGACGGCTGACTGACGGGCAGGGCGTGACGGTAGATTTCCGGAACTGTGTCATTCTGATGACCAGCAATGCCTGCGCCGAAATGATGAGCGACCGGCGGAGTCTTGGCTTTGCGGCGGATGCAGATACCGCTGTGGCAAACCAGAAACAGAATATTCTGCAGGGGATCAAAGATATTTTCCGTCCGGAATTTTTGAACCGGCTGGATGAGATTATAGTATTTGATCCGCTGGGGAAAAAAGAGCTGGCGCAGATTGTGGATAAAATGCTGGAGGAATTGCAGAAGCGGCTGCAGGATACGGGCATGAGCCTGCGCATGACGGCGGCTGCCAGAGATAAACTGCTGCAGACGGGAATGGACGTCCGGTATGGGGCCCGTCCGTTGCGGCGCGCTTTGCAAAAGGAAATTGAGGATAAACTGGCAGACCTGTACCTGGAAGGGACCTTTTCCGCCGGGGATCATATTCTGATCGACGTATTGAGCGGAGATTTCAGTTTTTCCCGTCTGAAGGAAGCCGAAACGGAAAACATGGTACCGGTGCAAGAGGAACAGAATTATGGCTAAAGCAAAAGCGAAAGTAAGCTATGTCTGCCAGAATTGCGGGTATGTGACAGCTTCCTGGCTGGGTAAATGCCCGGAATGCGGAACCTGGAATTCTTTCGCCGAACAGTTTGAAACCAAGGTGAAAGAACAGGGGTATGTCCATTTTAATGAAAGCAGCAAACCCAAAACGGTTAGCAGTGTGGCAGCAAAACCGGTGCGCCGTATGGAAACCGGGATCCATGAATTTGACAGGGTGCTGGGCGGGGGAATTGTTCCCGGCAGTCTGGTTTTGCTGAGCGGAGACCCCGGGATCGGGAAATCAACGATTCTTTTGGACGCGGCGATGCGTTTCAGTCAGAAGCAGATAAAAGTCTTATATGTATCGGGAGAAGAATCGGAAGAACAGACCGCCATGCGGGCCAACCGTCTGGGAACCTGCACGGATTCACTGCTGATCATGACCGCGTCGGAAATCGGTAATATCCTGTTGCAGGCTGAGCATGAAAAGCCGGGTCTGCTTGTGATCGATTCCATTCAGACGATGTATACCGGCGATCTGGAAACGGCGGCCGGCAGCGTGGGGCAGGTCCGTGAGTGTACGGCCCGGCTGCTGAAATATGCCAAAACTTCCGGAACGGCGGTGCTGATCATCGGGCACATGACAAAAGACGGAAATATAGCCGGTCCCCGTTTGTTGGAACATATGGTGGATGTTGTTCTGCAGTTTGAAGGCGACCGCAGTTATGCGTACCGTGTGCTGCGCGCACTGAAAAACCGGTTTGGTTCCACGGAAGAGTGTGGCATTTTTTCCATGGAGCAGGGAGGCCTGACAGAAGTTCCCAATCCGGCAGGATTGTTTCTGGAATCGAGGGAACAGGAGGTGTCCGGCGCAGTGATTGGAGGCTGTCTGGAAGGAAACCGTCCTGTCATGGTAGAATTCCAGGCATTGGCTGCCCGCACTCCGTACGGTATGCCCCGCAGGACGGCCGTGGGATTTGACTATAACCGGGTCAACATGCTGATTGCCGTATTGGAACGGAGAATGGGCCTTGATTTTGGAACCTATGACGCCTATGTCAATGTGGTAGGCGGTATCAGGGTCAATGAACCGGCTGCCGATCTGCCTGTACTGATGGCGCTGTTTTCCAGTTACCGGAACCGCGCGGTTGCCACCGGAACCATGATTTTCGGAGAAGTGGGCCTTACGGGTGAAGTGCGGCGCGTACCGGCCATGGAACGCCGCATCATGGATGCAGGAAAGCTGGGCTTTGAACGGTTTGTAGTGCCTGATGCCAAACTGCGTCTGCCGGAAGATTTTAAAGGAAAGGTTATCAGGGTAAAAACGGTGGAAGAGGCGATCCATGCAGTATTTGGATAATTTTTAGTCGATCAGAGAAAATATAGTTGACAGCATACATACACTGTTGTATAATGAAAAACTTTGACGGCTGTAAAAAATCATGCTATAATATACATGTATTCAATATGCTTTGCTATAGTAAAGTATTTATAGCATTTTCCGGTGTTCTGTGTGGAGGCTGCCAATGTTCGCAGTTGGTGACAAGGTAGTATATCCGATGCATGGCGCAGGGCAGATAGAAGCCATTGAAGAGCGGGTGTACGATGAACAGCTAACTCAATATGTAGTTCTTTCCATGTTTTTAGGCAATATGAAAGTGCGTATTCCGGTATGCAATCTGGAAAAGGTTGGATTACGTCCGATTATTCCTCAAAAAAAGATGAAAGAAATCAAAAAGGTGCTGGCGACAGAAGTGGTCAACAACCTGAAAAGTATTACCTGGAACCGCCGCTTTACTATCTATATTGATAAAATGAAAAGCGGAGATGTCCTGGACCTGGCGGAAGTGATCAGTATTCTGGCCAGGCAGGATAAGCAGAAACGTCTTTCCACGGGGGAACGGCGGCTGCTGGGAAACGCGAGACAGATCCTTGCCAGTGAAATTATGATCGTAAAAAACAGCAGTATTGAATCGGCTGAAAAATGGATTGATAATTCGTTAAACATAGCCTGACTGATTATCATTAAGATGGAAATGTTGCATGGTTGGTGGAAGGCAGTGCCAGAATTTATGTTCTGGCATTTATTTTTTTTGCGAAAAACATCTTTTGACACTGTTATAAAATCTAAATCTGTAGTAAAATATAAAAATAAGTATGATGGATAAGTGTTATCTTTTGATTGCTTATGAATCTTGAAGAAAGGAGGAAATCCATGTTACGAAGAATACTCACTGCAGCGATAGCCGTTGTTTTAACTGTAACCGGACTTATACTGATGGAACAGCTGCTTCCTCAAATTTCATATTTTCTCGGCTATAATATTCATTCCAAAGGACTGCTGGGCTATTCTTACATCCACTGGCTGTTTGCCATCGTAAGCGTATTGTTTTTCAGCTGGGTAGGCTGGGTCATTACGCCCTTTCTGATTAAGTTTCTGCTTAAATATTCGGAACTGGTTGCTTCCGTTCTGGCCAAAGCGCCTTCTGCCGATATTATTGTTTCGCTGATTGGCGTACTGGTAGGCCTGATTTTGGCCAACCTGATCGGAGCGCCGTTTTCCCGTCTGCCGATCGTAGGCTCCTATATTCCGATTATTTTAAGTATCGTTCTGGCTTTAACGGGCGCCAAGGTCGCGTCCCACAAAAGCAAAGATATTCTGGGGCTGTTTTACCGCTCCCGGCCGCCGGGCGAGTTATCGCCTGTCAAGCCGGACGATATGGCGCAGGATCTGCAGGAAGAAGTTGTGGTTGACGCGGCTTCCATGCCGACGGAACTGGCGGCGTTCAATAAGCTCCTTGATACCAGTGTGATCATAGACGGGCGCATTGCCGATATCCTGAAAACCGGTTTTTTGGAAGGCAATCTTGTGATTCCTCATTTTGTGCTGGACGAGTTGCAGCGCCTTTCCGATTCTTCGGATAACCTGAAACGGGCGAAAGGCCGCAGGGGATTGGATTTTATTCATGAACTGCAGGAAATGTTTCATCATGTTGTCATCGTGCAGGATCCGGAACACGATATGATCCAGGATGTGGACAGCAAACTGGTCGCCCTTGCGAAGGATACAAATTCTATCATCGTTACCAATGATTTTAATCTGAATAAGGTGGCATCTATCCAGGGAATCCGGGTGTTAAATATTAACGATCTGGCCAATGCAGTGAAACCGGTGGTGATTCCCGGGGAAGAGATGACGGCGTATCTGCTTCGGGAAGGCAAGGAAAGCGGACAGGCTATTGCGTATCTGCAGGACGGCACGATGATCGTTGTAGAGGGCGGACGCAAATATATCGGCAACAAGATTCGTATCGCGGTTACTTCTGTGCTGCAGACATCAGCCGGCCGCATGATATTTGCCAAAGTTCCCAAAAATCACGATGTCCGTGATATGTTGGCCGGGGCGGAGGGAAAATGAAAGAGTTACTGACCATAATTGTCCCGGCAGCCGGTGCAGGAAGACGCATGGGACTTGGTAAAAATAAGGCGTTTGTTACCGTTGGCGGAATGCCGTTGCTGGTTTTATGCCTTAAAATGCTGGCAGAGACCCGGATGGTACGACGTATTATTGTGGTTGTGAGGGACTGGGAGATAGCGGAAACAGAAAAGATACTGCAGGAATATCAGCCCCGCTGTTTTCCCGGTATAGATTGGCAGGTAACGGCAGGAGGAAAAGAACGGCAGGATTCTGTGGCCAATGGTCTGGCGCTGGTAACCGATGAAAGCGGTTATGTGGCAGTACATGACGGAGCCCGGCCTTTTGCGGGTACGGACGTTTTCTCCCGCACGTTTGCAAAAGCAAAGGAATGTGGCGCTGCCATTGCGGCAGTTCCTTTGAAAGATACCGTAAAAATTGTGGATACCCACGGCTTTGTTGTATCCACACCGGACAGGTCCACTTTATGCGCTGTGCAGACGCCGCAGATTTTTGAGATTCATGTGTTGCGCAAAGGATATGAGTATTTAAAAGAGCATCCGTTTGCGGTAACAGATGATGCTTCTCTGGTGGAGGCATCGGGGCATCCGGTGGCTGTGGCGGAAGGTTCTTATGAAAATATTAAGGTAACGACGCCGGAAGATATCCTGTTGGCTGAAAAAATATTGGAAAAGAGAGGCATTTCCGGATAATATTCGGTGTCTGTTGTTGTGTAAGATATTGATGTTCTGATTGTTTCATCACTGTTTTTGCCGTCGGACGATGGCGGAATGGAGTGTTCGATTATGCAGTTCAGGGTAGGAACCGGTTTTGATGTACATGCCCTTGTAGAAAACCGGTCTTTGATTCTGGCAGGTGTGCAGATTCCTTACGAAAAAGGGCTGCTGGGGCACAGCGATGCGGATGTGGCGTTGCATGCTTTGATGGATGCATTGCTGGGAGCTGCTGGAATGGGCGACATAGGGAAGCATTTTCCTGATACCGATGCCAGATTTGAAGGCGCCGACAGCCGCCGTCTTCTGCGTTTTGTTGTGGAAATGTTGCAGAAAGAGGGTTGGCAGGTTAATAATGTGGACGTGACCATAATTGCGCAGCGGCCCAAATTGGCGCCGTTTATTGCAACCATGCGGGAACGGGTTGCCGGCGATTTGGGCGTCGGAGAAGATGCGGTCAATATTAAAGCGACGACTACGGAAAAACTTGGCTTTACCGGAAGGGGCGAAGGCATCGCTGCGGAAGCAGTGGCCAGTATTATAAAAGCCTGAGGCTTGCGTGACTGTAAGAGTGTGTGGTATGTCGGCCTTGGTATTTTGCTTCGGGCTGTCCATTTAAGGTTTATAAATAATCATTATAGAGTAAGAGTTTTAATATCATTTTTGGAGGGATTTTCAATGTCACAGGAGATTCGTGTACGCTTTGCACCAAGCCCTACAGGGCCGTTTCATATCGGAGGAGCCCGGAGCGCTTTGTTTAACTGGCTGCTGGCCAGAAAACTGGGCGGTAAGATGGTGCTCCGTATTGAAGATACGGATCGGAAACGTTCTACGCCGGAATCGGAAGAAAATATTAAAAATTCGTTACGATGGCTGGGCATGGACTG
Source organism: Acidaminococcaceae bacterium (assembly GCA_017443005.1). GTDB lineage: Bacteria > Bacillota > Negativicutes > Acidaminococcales > Acidaminococcaceae > Succiniclasticum. Next base: position 3,038 of record JAFSPK010000030.1, on the reverse strand, counting down.
GGACGAAGGCGTTGATGTAGGAGGTCCGTACGGTCCGTACCGCCAGATGGAGCGGCTGGACATCTATAAGAAATATACAGACCAGCTGCTGGCAGAGGGAAAAGCGTATTACTGCTACTGTACGCCGGAAGAGCTGGAGGAAGAACGGCAGGGCCTTCTGAAAGAAGGAAAAATGCCCCGCTATATGGGCAAATGCAGGGAACTGACGCCGGAACAGATTGCAAAATATGAAGCGGAAGGCCGCAAACCTTCGGTCCGCCTGCGTGTGCCGCCCAATGAAAAGATTGTTGTCCACGACCTGATCCGGGGCGACGTGGAATTTGATTCCAATGGGATCGGGGATTTTGTCATTGTCAAATCTGACGGAATTCCTACCTATAACTATGCGGTGGTCATTGACGACAGCCTCATGCATGTGACGCATGTTATCCGTGCGGAGGAACATTTATCCAATACGCCCAGGCAGCTGCTGGTCTATGATGCGTTAGGCTTTGAAAAACCGGTATTCGGTCATGTTTCCCTGATTTTGGGAACAGACCATACGAAGATGAGCAAACGGCATGGCGCCACGTCCCTGGATGCGTACCGTCAGAAAGGTTATATTCCGGCCGGCCTGAACAATTTCCTCGCGCTGCTGGGCTGGGCTCCTTCCGGGGAGAAGGAAATCTTTACCATGGAAGAAGCGATTCAGGAATTTTCCCTGGATCATGTGGCTAAAAATCCGGCCGTATTTGATTTCAAAAAACTGGACTGGATCAACGGGCAGCATATCCGCAAAATGTCTGCCGAAGCGTTCTGGGAACTGGCTGTGCCGTTTATGAAAGAGGCCGGCTATATGACCGGCGATGAAGAAGGCGAAAAGCTGGAATGGCTGAAAAAGGTGGCAGCTACCGCCCAGACCCAGATTGATTACGGCGCGCAGATACCGGAAAAGGTTTCCATGTATTTCAGCGATGACTTTGATTTTGAAAACGAAGAAGCCGCTGCAGTGCTGAAGGAAGAAACGGCGCCTATGGTTATGAAGGCCCTGCTGGAAGAATTGAAATCATTGCCGGAACTGAACCGTGACACGGTCAAAGCTGCCTTCAAGAAAGTCCAGAAAGCAAACAAGCTGAAAGGACAGCAGGTGTATATGCCGATCCGTGTAACACTGACAGGGAATCAGCACGGTCCGGAACTGGCGGAAATGATTCCGCTGTTCGGTCTGGAGCGTACGGAAAAGAGAATTTTAAAGAGCCTGGAAAAAGCGGGGGTCTCTTTATAACCGCATTTTCAGTAATGAATTACTGATGAGACATTAAAGAAATACTTCAGTCGGCTATGGTAAAAGAAATCGGCAGGCTGTGCCGCAGGGTATGGCAGGCAAAAGGAGTAACACAGAATGGCAATTAAAGTTTACAATACGATGACACGCAAAAAAGAAGAATTTGTTCCAATGAATCCGGGGAAGGCGAGCATTTATGTCTGCGGCGTAACCCCGTATAACCATCCGCATATCGGCAACGCCCGCCCCTTTGTGACCTGGGATGTGATTCACCGTTTTCTGGAACACGAAGGGTACGATGTGCTGCATGTACAGAATTTTACTGACGTGGATGATAAGATTATCAACACGGCGAATGCAGAGGGTGTACAGTGGAGTGATATCTGCGGCCGTTACATCGAATCGTATTTTGAGGTAATGGATAAGCTGAATGTCCGCCGTGTGCAGATTTATCCCCGTGTATCCCGTCATATTCCGGACATTATCAACACGGTCCAGGCACTGATTGACAACGGATTCGCCTATGTGGTGGACGGCGATGTATATTACAGCGTGGAAAAATTCCCGCGTTACGGCTGCCTTTCCGGCCGGGACCTGAATGACATGCTGGCAGGGGCCCGGGTGGATGTGGACGACCGGAAACAGAATCCCATGGACTTTGCCCTGTGGAAAGCGGCCAAACCCGGCGAACCGGCCTGGGATTCCCCCTGGGGTAAAGGGCGGCCCGGCTGGCATATTGAATGCTCTACCATGAGCATGAAATATCTGGGTTCATCCTTTGATTTCCATGGCGGCGGCAGCGATCTGATCTTCCCGCACCATGAAAATGAAATCGCCCAGTCGGAAGGGGCCACCGGTGTTCATCCCTTTGTGCGTTACTGGCTCCATAACGGGTTTATCACTGTTAATGAAGAAAAAATGTCAAAATCCCTTGGCAATTTCTTTACGGTAAAAGATATTCTGGAACATTTTGCTCCGGAAACGTTACGCTTCTTTATTGTTTCTACCCATTACCGCAGCCCGCTGGACTTCAGCGATGCACGGCTGAAAGAGGCCGATGCGAGCCTGCAGCGCCTGCGTACCGCAAAAGAAAATCTGGCGGCATTGCGTAAGGTCATCAGCGGCGGTCCGACGGAGGAAAGCATGGCGTTACGCGGCAAAGTCGAGCAGCTGCGCAATGATTTCATGGAAGCCATGCGTGACGATTTCAATACGGCACTGGCCATCAGCCACATGTTCGCGCTGGCCAAAGAGATCAATGTTTATAAAACGCAGGCTGATTACGGCGATGTTGCCCCGGACGGAAAATTAGTGGACATGATGACCAAAGTGTTTGCTGAATTCTGCTCCATTATCGGCGTGCTGGAAGGCGAAGCGGAAGCTGCAGGGAATGATGATGATGGCGGACTGACGGAACAGTTGATGCAGTTGCTGCTGGAATTGCGCCAGGATGCCCGTAAGGCTAAAAACTATGCCCAGGCGGATGCCATTCGCAATAAACTGGGCGAGCTGGGCATCGTGATTGAAGATACGCCCCAGGGCGCACGGTGGAAAAAGCAGTGAAATTTATCCGCTTTCAACAATTAAAACAGCAGGCTTTGGCAATTTGTCAGGAAGAAGGAAGACCGCTGCCTGACCCAGGTCAGATGAATCCTATCGTGTTGGCGCTGATCGGAGACAGTGTGTTTACGTTTTATGTCCGCATGCGCCTGCTGCCGGTGTCCAGTCATGTGCAGGTGATCCACACGATTGCTGCCAAAATGGTATCTGCTGT
>JAFSPK010000029.1:0-2611 GCA_017443005.1 Acidaminococcaceae bacterium | reverse complement strand
GTAAAAAGCGTCCACAATACTAAGATCAGGCTGAACCGCAACAACAAGATCATGAACCACTTTGGAAAGATACGGATGATGTACCGACTTGTCAAAATCCGGCAGACAGCCAAACAGGTTCTTGCACGCGCCTGTAAAGCCTGTAATATCATGTGTTTTCAGATTACTCAGGGAAATACGAAAATCTGTGTCCATCAATGTCCGGGAAAGAAAGAGCTGCCTTCCATACGAAGTGTAAAACTTAAGTTTTTTATCCTCAACCCGGACCAGCCGGTCCCTGGTCAGATCCAGGAGCCTGACCCGCTCCGCAACCGGGGCAGGCAGGTTAAGACTTTCCGGCAGCCCCAGATGCTCAAATTTCAGATAGGCAAAACAGTAACCCAACGTGTCCGATTCCCCGATAAAAATCGTTGCGTGCGGATTTTCACCAGCCAGGAAAAGAATACAGGACCGCAACAGGGAAAGATCACTGTTGGCATGCGTCTTCGAAGCCGCATACGCTCCCGCCGTAAAATTCGGCTTGATCACGATGGTCTCCGCCCCGTCTATCTTTTTTCTGAGGTTAAGGCAGTCGGTGATCTCCTGCCATTCTTCGATGGTGATAATCCGGTTTTCATTCAGGTAAATCATTTGTAATCTTTCTCCAAACACATATATTTTCAGGGGTTCGCGAGGAAGCAACAATAAGCAGTTCCCGTTCTCTATTCGTTAAATGGATACGGAAAGTTTTTCCTGTTTTTACAGAATACTGCCTTATGGTATAATTTGTAATAAAAGTCAGCTTTTATACGGGGTGAACGGAATGAAATTTTTGAAATCTGTATTAGGGATCCTGCGTACAAACAAAGACGTTTATGACAACGGCAACGGCGATTTATCAGTAAACACTGCAAAGCGGGGGAACCAGCAGAATCTGGCAGAAAAAATTCTGACAGCCCAAAACGGAAAAACACACTTATTTGCAACAGGCCAGGCCGGGTTCATTATTAAAAGCGCCGGAGGTCAGTTACTGGCTATCGATTTGTATCTTTCCGAAGGCGAGAAACAGTTTAAGGGGGATAACGGTTTTAAACGGTTGCTGCCGGTGATATTGCAGCCGGATGCACTGCTTTTTGATGTTGTGATCTGCACACATCCGCATTTCGATCATTTTGATACAGCCTCTGTGCCGGTTATGCTGAAGAACAAACGGACAAAACTGTTTTGTTATACAGACTGCGTAAAGATTGTAAGAAAGCTCCTGATGGGTCGTAATAAAGAGCAGATACAGTATATAAAACCGGGCGACCGTGTTGCATCCGGTGATTTTGATATTATGTTTGTGAACTGCGACCACGGAGCAGGCGCTCCGGATGCCGTTGGCGTGGTTGTAAAAGTAGACGGCAAAACAATCTATGAGGCAGGCGACACATGCCTGCGTCTTGACAGGACCAGTGAAATCCCCCAGCCTCTGGATGTTCTGATAGCACCTGTAAACGGCGCCTATGGAAATATGAATGAAGCAGAGTGCGCCATGCTTGCCGAAGCGCTGCAGCCAAAAGTTACCGTTCCCTGTCATTATGGCATGTTTGCTTTTCACCACGGAGATGTAGGCTTATTTTATGAGATTATGAAAGAAAAACGGCTGCCGTTGCTGATCATGCAGCAGGGAGAACATTTCATATTATAAATAAAATAGTGTTTACCGGCAGAAAAGCGACGGGCAACTTTCAAATAACACGGCAGTCAAAATACGTCTGAAACGTAATATGCCCCTTTTTATACAAAAACTCCTTGATCCGCATAGCGCGTCAGGGAGTTTTGTATTTTCACTTTACGCCGTATACGATTCACCGTAACGGCAATATTATTCTTCTTTTTTCTCTTCCTCAGCCGGACGGAATTCCGCATCGGTGGCAGCAGCCCCGTCCTTCACTTCTTTGCCCAGGGCGCCGCTTTCCATGCCGGCCGCAGCCGAAGCCGCTGTCCACTGGGCCTGCTTGGCCGCCAGTTCTTCCGCTTCTCTGCGGGCTTTTTCCTCATCCTTCACCCGCTGTTCCGCGTTGCGGGATTCGGCCTCTTCCGCCGCTCTGCGCACGGCTTCCACCGGATCTTCGTTATTCAGGACCGCCATGAATTCCACGCCGGTAATGGTTTCCTTTTCCAGCAGGTAACTGGCCAGACGGTCCAGTTCCTCCCGGTGTTCCCGCAGAATAGCCAGCGCCTTCTGGTGCGCTTCTTTAATAATCTCCATGACCTTTACGTCCACCTTCTCCAGGGTGGCTTCACTGCAGGTCAGGGTGGCATCGCCGCCCAGATACGCGTTGTGGATGGTCTCCATCCCCATCATGCCGAACTCTTCCGTCATGCCGAAGCGGGTCACCATGGCCCGGGCCAGACGGGTCGCCTATTCAATATCGTTGGAGGCTCCCGCGGTCATGTGGTTGAACACCACTTCTTCCGCCGCCCGGCCGCCGGTAAAGGTCACGATCTTGGTAAACAGGTCTTCCTTCGTGTAATTCAGTTTTTCCTGTTCGTCCACCTGCATGGTGTAACCCAGGGAACCGTTGGTATGGGGAATGATCGTAATCTTTTCCACCGGGGCGCTGTGGGTCTGGCTGGCCGCCACCAG
>JAFSPK010000028.1:0-4093 GCA_017443005.1 Acidaminococcaceae bacterium | reverse complement strand
CCGTCCGTATATGCTTCTCAATTACCGTTTCGCCATTCTGGCGGCGGTGATTATAGTATCTGTTTTCCTGTTCCGGCCTTTCTGCCGTTTCATCTGCCCGTTAGGCGCGTTCTATGGCCTGTTTAACAGAATCGCGCTGCTTTCCGTCAAGCTGGATGAAAGCAAGTGCGTGCATTGCAATGCCTGCCTGCGAACCTGTAAAATGGATATCAGAAAAGTGGGAGACTGTGAGTGCATCTCCTGCGGCGACTGCAAGGCGGCCTGCAAGTTTGGCGCTGTCCGCTTCGGATGGGAAAAAAAGCAGAACAGCGTACAGAAAACAGAATTGAAAACCAGATAAAATGTCGAACAGAGAACCAAATAGAATACCAAATGTAATATCAAGTAGAAGGTAAAAAATATACCGAATTAAATACCAAAAAGAATACAAGAAGTGTTTTTTGAAGGAGGTAACTGAAACATGAAACGGATACATGCATTTGGCGTAGCGGCGCTGACTGTGCTGATGCTTCTGCCCGCTGCGGGAGAAGCCGGATCTGCCAAAGAAACGTTGTCTCCCGCATGGGTTTCGGCGCTGCCTGCCGCCGCAAAGACGAAGCAGCTTATTGTGGTAGGCGGCGTAGGGCAGACTACTGCCTGGGTATCCATGCACCGGAAAGATAACAAGGGCAACTGGCATCAGATTATGACGACGCCCGGTTTTATAGGCAAAGCAGGCCTTGGAAAAGAGAAGGAAGGCGATGCCAAATCTCCCGTGGGAACTTTCCGGCTTAACAGGGCTTTTGGCATAGCGTCGGACCCGGGCTGCGCCATACCCTACACAAAAGTCGACAATAATATGTACTGGTCGGGGGATCAGCGCCCCGGCATGCAGTATGACCGCATGGTGGATATCCGCAAGTATCCGGACCTGAACAAAGAGGACAGCGAGCATATCATAGATTACACGGAGCATTATCAGTACTGCCTGAACATAAACTACAACAGGCTGCATACACCCGGTCTTGGCTCGGCGCTCTTCATGCACTGCTTCGGTCCCAATAAACCGTTTACCGGCGGCTGCGTCGCTGTTCCCAAGGATAAGATGCGTTTCGTGATGAAACATGTGCAGCCCAACTGCCTGATCGTAATCGATTCACTGGAAAATCTTGGCGGGAAGTTATAATAAAGCGGCGTGCGCTCTGATAAACCGGCTGTGGTTTTCGGTGCAGGCAAAAAAAGTTCTTCTAAAAACAAAAAACCGGCGGCCTCTCTGAACCGCCGGTACAAAGATTATGAAACTAAACACGTTACCTCGCAAACTGCGGAATTAATTCTTTTGACTGAGGATGGCGTGCAGCCCATCCCTCAGTTCCCTGAAATGTTTCGGGAAATTCTCCGAGCCTTCCGCCCGTATTTTCCTGTCGCCGTTGACGGTGGCATTGAGGGAGAACATGATTCCGTCTTGAACGTTTTTCGGGTGCTTACCGTGGAAACCGTCCCAGGAAACCAGTTCGCAGTCGTTCAACAGCTTCAGTATCCTGTCAGCGCTGCATACCGTTTGTCTCTGAGGAATGCGCTTATCCTCATTTTTTTCATATCGAATCGCGTATTCAACGACTTCGGCTTCCTTGTCTTTCATTACAATTTCGTACTCTGTGGTGAATCGCATACCGCTCAGACGAAGCGTGACAATCTTAAAAGAAGTAATCTTTTCCGTCGGTTTTCCCACGCCAAACATGTGTGAAACAGACGGAAATGCCATCATTGCTGCGGCTGCTAACAGGAGCATGAAAATCCGTTTCATATTTTTGCTGCTCATTTTGATTCCACCTTTTTTATTATTTTGTCTTTCAATCCATTATACCATATGGACAGCCCCGCAACACAAGGATTGTGAAATAATAATTAAAACTCGCAGTAACTTTGACAGCTGTGGTTTTTCTGCAGCTGTTTTGTTATAATAAACAAAAATTGTATTTGCGAGGCGATACGATGAATCAGGATATAACAATCATGAATCAGGATAAGACAATCATATTGGCCTGCAGTTCACTTACGGAATATGTGGAAGCGGCGCAGGCCAGAGCGGGAACAAAGATGCAGGTCAGATACCTGAACCGCATCTATCATAGGGACCCCGCTGAAATGCAGGAACATATCAAAGCGGAACTGGAACGGATGCCGGAGGGGATTGACACGGTTCTGGTCTGCATGGGGTTTTGCGGCGGTTCCTGGAATCAGGTGCAGTCCCGTTACCGCCTTGTTATTCCGCGGGTGGATGACTGCGTATCGCTTTTGCTTCAGACAAAGGATGATCCTGTCAGCAATCTGAAAACGTCCGGTCATCTTTATGTGCGGGCTATGGATCCTTCCACGGAATCCTTTAAGGCCATTTTTGAAAAATTGGTAAAAGCATACAATGTAGACGAGGAGACAGCGGAAAAGCGGCACAAGGAATGGATGGATTTATATAACACCATATCCGTTATGGACACGGGTATCAATCAGTGCCGCCGGCCGGAATACGCGGCTGTTGTAAAAAAGGATGCGGACTGGCTTGGCGCAAAGATGGAATACGTGGAGGCCGGCATCCATCTTCTGGAAAAACTGTTTAGCGGAAGGTGGGACGATCAGTTCCTGGTTCTCGAACCGGGCCGCGCCGTTCAAAAAGAAGAAATGCTGGTTTAGAATTTCCGAAAACATATGAAAGAAATAATACAGGAACGGTCGTAGATTTTTCTGCGACTGTTTTGTTATAATTAAAACAACGAATTTTTATAAAAGAAGGTGCGGGCATGATTATTCGCCAGACGACGAAGGAAGTGCTGGCGAGCCATTAAGTAATATTTTTGGAGGAAACAAAAATGACAGAGCAGGAAATCATCAATGCGTTCCATTTAATGTGGGGGGATTTTCCCGAACCGGTAACGATCACCCAGAAAAGCCGGGAGATTATCGCGGTAAACAAAAAAGCGGAAGCCATGGGATTAAAGCCCGGCATCAAGTGTTCTGCCGTGGGCAGGCCGGAAGACCACCGGGGCTGCCGCCTGAATGAAGCAGTAGATAAGGGCGAACCGATTTATATTACGTATGACGGTGCCTTTGGCGTTGCGTTCGGATACTGGATCCCGATTTCCGTAAAACCAGAATGGGTGATCCACTTCGGCGTAGGCGGCAATTTTAAATATGAGAAACTGGAAAGAAAATAACGAGCCAGGGTTTCATACAAAAATCAAAATTTGACAGTGACAACTATGTTACAATAAATGTAAGAATAAATGACAGGGAGGGATTCCATGGCGAAAGAAATTAAAAAGAAGGATATTATTATTATCGGCGCAGGTATGGCAGGCCTGACGGCCGCTTTATATGCCGGGCGCATGAACCTCTCTGTGCTGGTATTGGAAAACGCGCTGATCGGCGGGCAGATTGCCAATGCCACAGGGATTGAGAATTATCCCGGTCACAAGGTGATTGCCGGCGGGGACCTCATTGCGACGGTGCAGCAGCAGGCGGAATCTTTCGGCGCTGAAGTGGATGAATTTGATCCCATCGAATGCGTGGATCTGACTAAGTCGCCGAAAATCGTAGAAACGGAGGGCTGCATCTACGAAGCGGATGTGGTGATCATCGCTACCGGTATGAACCGCCGCAAGCTCCCCCTGCCGGAAGAGGCGAAGTATGCCGGGCGGGGGGTCCATTACTGCGAATTGTGTGACGGCCACATGTATCAGGACAAGGTAATCGCGGTGATGGGCGGCGGCAACGCGGCAGTGGACGCAGCCAATTTCCTCACCAAATATGCATCGAAGCTGCTGCTGATCCACCGGTCCCAGCTAAAAGCGGATACTGTTTCCCAGGAACGGCTGAAGAACAATGAAAAGGCGACCATCTGCCTGAACACGGAAATCAAAGCGCTCCATGGTGACGGCAAACTGGAAACCGTAACAGTAGTTGATAAAGCTACCGGCCAAGAACAGGAAGTGCCGGTTGACGGCATCTTCGTGAACATTGGAGTGATTCCTAATACTGAATTGTTCAAAGGCCAGGTGGAGATGGACGAAAGTGGGCGGATCATCGCGGGCGAAGACTGCCGGACGAACCTGCCGGG
>JAFSPK010000027.1:0-13637 GCA_017443005.1 Acidaminococcaceae bacterium | reverse complement strand
GTACATTATAGTATGTAAAACCAAATTTGTCTACAATATTTAGTTATTTTTTCTTGCTTTTTTCATCGCGCACCGCAAAAACGAATTTCGGCAGCGCCAGCATTCTTCCAAAACGGCTGGGCTGTTTCATCAGACGGAAGAGCCATTCCAGTTTGGCGTCCTGCATCCATTTGGGCGCCCGCTGCATTTTTCCGGCCAGCACATCAAAACTGCCGCCGATGCCCATCAGCAAACTTGGCTTTAACCGGTCACGGTATTGTGCCAGCCACTTTTCCTGCTTGGGCGCGCCTAAGGCTGCGAACAGCATGGTTGCTCCGCTCCGGTTGATGTCTTCTATAATTTCCGGTTCTTCTTCCGCCGAAAAATACCCGTTGCGGCAGCCGGCCACATGCAAACCGGGCCAACGGCGTTTGCCTTCCGCCGCCGCTTCTTCCGCAATGCCGGGTTTTCCGCCGAAAAAGTAAACCGGAATTTTATTTCTTGCGGCTTCTTCCAGCAGACGCAGATATAAATCATACCCCGCGACTCGTTCCGGTACGGTATAGCCCAGATAGTTTCCGGCCCACACCGTTCCGGCTCCGTCCGGCAGAATCAGATCCGCCGTTTCCGCCAGCAGGGTTTTATATTCTTTGTCATCCTGGGCCATCATAATTATTTCCGCGTTGGCCGTGACCACAAAGTTTCGTTTCCGCTGCAGCGTATCCTTCGTCAGCTTTGCTACCGCTTCATCCATGGTGTACGGTATCACAGGCACACCTAAAATTGTTGCAATCTCTTTCATACTTTCAAACCTTTATTCCGTTGCATTTTTGCCGGCAAAACCGTGATCACTCACAAAAAGTTTTGCCCACGAAGCCCGTTTACATGTTCGCCTTATCAATACGTTTACATGTTCGTCATCGCAACTCACTTACACCGTCGCCTTATCGGAAGGCACAATCAGGAACTCCAGTCCCGGATTGCGCTGCAGAATCCAGTTCAGCGCCCATTCATTATTCACTAAAATCACCGGACGGTCTTTTTTGTCATACACCAGCATGCCGTTATCAAGACCCCGGAGCTTTTCAATATCCTCCGGCTTCTCCGCATAGACCCAGCGGGCCACGGTAAAAGGAAGCTGCGTCATCACAAGCTGGGCGTTGTATTCATTCTTCAGACGGTATTCCAGCACTTCCAGCTGCAGTTGCCCCACGACGCCCACGATAAAACTTTCCAGGCCCACATGCTTCTGGGTAAACACCTGCACGGCGCCCTCCTGGGAAAGTTGCAGGATTCCTTTTTCAAACTGTTTCCGCTTCAGGGAATCTTTCGGCTGCACCCGGGCAAAAATTTCCGCCGGGAACACGGGAAAATCTTCAAACCGTAATTTCAGTTTCTCATCGCTGAGACTGTCGCCGATGCCGAAGATGCCCGGGTCAAACAACCCGATGATGTCCCCGGGGTACGCCTTCTCCACAATGGTACGTTCCTGGGCCAGAAACTGCTGGGGCTGGGCCAGCTTTACCGGCTTGCCGCTCTGGGCGTGATACACCGTCATGCCTTTATCAAATTCACCGGAACAGATGCGCATGAACGCGATGCGGTCCCGGTGGGCCGGATTCATATTCGCCTGGATCTTAAACACAAACGCGCTGAACAGCGGATTGTCCGGTTCCAGTACATCGCCGTTTAACAGGGTGCGGGGCTGGGGCGCCGGAGACATTTCCAGAAACTTTTCCAAAAACTCCTGCACACCGAAGTTAGTCATGGCGCTGCCAAAGAACATGGGGGTCAGCTCCCCTTTTAACACGTCTTCGATATGGAATTCTTCCCCTGCCATGTCCAGCAGCTCAATGTCACCCAGCAGCGCTTCGAACAGTTCCTCCCCGATCATTTCCTTAATGCGGGGATCGTCGATGTCCGCGGAAAATTCTTCCAGCTGTTTGCTGCCGTGGCTGGCATCCGTTTTAAATAAAGAAACTTCCTTGGTCAGGCGGTTATACACGCCTTTATATTTTCCGTCCAGACCCACCGGCCAGGTGATGGGATACACCTTGATCTGCAGAATCTTTTCCACTTCTTCCATCAGGTCCAGGGGCTCCCGGCCGAAACGGTCAAGCTTATTAATGAAAGTAAAAATCGGCAGATGCCGGCGGTGGCAGACCCAGAACAGCTTCTTGGTCTGGGGTTCCACGCCTTTGGCCGCGTCAATCAGCATGACGGCGCTGTCCGCCGCCATCAGGGTCCGGTACGTGTCTTCCGAAAAGTCCTGATGCCCGGGCGTATCCAGAATATTGACACGGAACCCCTGGTAATCAAACTGCAGCACCGAAGAGGTAACGGAGATCCCGCGCTGCTTTTCAATTTCCATCCAGTCGGAAACGGCATGCTTGTTTGCCTTTCTGGCTTTTACACTGCCAGCCAGGTGGATGGCGCCACCGTATAACAGCAGCTTTTCGGTTAAGGTGGTTTTACCGGCGTCCGGATGCGAAATGATGGCAAAGGTACGCCGTTTCTCTATTTTTTCTTTTAATTCGCTCATGGCATCTCCCAAATTTTTTCCTGTCCCCGGATCCCCTTTCCCTGAAAGGCATCCGTCAGGCAAATCTTCTTTTTATCTGCAACTGTTTATCACAATTTCCAATTAAAATTCCCCGAAGGGATTTTTGTTCCGGCGTCCGAAGCCGCCTGAATTGCCGCTTCCATAACTGTCGCCGGTATTCCACTGGCTTTCCGGCATGGGCTTGCGCTGGGGCATACGGGGCGCAGGCTGGGACGCGGTGGAAAGCATCTGTTCCTGGGCCAGATAGGATTTGTACGCGGTAACCAGTCCTTCCAAAATATAATCCGGCACGTCCTGCTCCGTTTTCAGATAGCCTTCTTCCACGGAAAAGACCAGCTTGTCATACTGTTCGCCGCCCACCGTGGTCAGATCGGCAACCATTTTTCCGTCTTCCCCTTTGGAGAAAAAGCAGTCCTTCAGCTGCTGCGCTTCCCGCTGCCGGGCAAAGGCAACATAATACTCATACAGCGCATGCTGCGCTTCCGGCGGAATATCTTCCCCGGTAATCACCGATTCCGTATCTTCCATGGGCGTACAGTCCATATTTTCATACACCGTTCCGTCCTGCAGCGTTATGGTAACGGTCAGCACATAATTATGCTCATGAAACTCCGCATGGGCAATCTGCCATTTCTCTTTCCAGGCCCGGATGCAGTCATCACAGACCAGCTTAATATCCTGAAAGCTCTGAACGGAAAAATCGTCCTGATAATACAAATGATCCTGGGCGCTGAAGGCTTTGCCGCAGCGGGAACAAGTCAGAGACAATGTACGAATCATAGCGAACTCCTTTAATCCTGAATTGCCGAAAATAAAATACATAATATTATATCACAACAACGGGGAGGAATCCACATCCATTCTGGAATTTTTAATCTTTCCTTTCCTAAAAAAATCCCGGGGCTGTATATCCGGCACAGCTGCCCTGCACCGGTTCGCTCCGGGATTTCCGTTTTTTACTACGCCTGTGGTGAGAACTTCCCCATTTCAAAAAGTGTGATGCATCCTGAGAATGACCAATCAATACGCCTCATACCCTGTGCCGGTCTTCTTTAGTTTCAACGTACCGGGGAACGGGATGTGCATGCCGGCCACCGGAATCTTGTTTTCACACGCATAGTCAAAGATCCGTTTGCGGGCCTGCACGGCCTTGGCCGGATCCACATCATATCTCACCGCAACTTCGGGAAGCGGGAGCTGGATCCGCGGGAAATGGATGAGGTCGCCGAGGATCAGAAGCCTTTCCCTGCCGTTTTTCAGCAAAAACGAAACATGGCCCGGCGTATGTCCGCTGGTATCCAGCGCCTTCACCCCCGGCATCACCTTATCGCCAGGCTCGAACTCATGCACTCTGCCTGCATACTGTGCAAGGGCATGAATCACATTTACGTCTTTCTTTTCATCCACCCAGTAAGCCCGTTCCGCCCTGCTGACATACACCGCCGCATTGGGGAACGCTGCCTTCCCTGACTCATCTACCAGTCCGCCGTAATGGTCACGGTGCAGATGGGTCAGCAGAATGGTCTTCACATCACCGGCCGCCCGCCCGTTTTTCTTCAGCTCCGCTGCGATACGACCGTCAGGCAGACCGGCATCAAACAAAATTTCACGTCCTTTTATTTTCACGAGAAACGCCAGCACATTCCCCTCCATTTTTCCGTCCGGGAAGTATTTGGCCTTTTGTTCCGCATCCGCTCCCATAAGTATGGACGTGTCCGGGTGCGACTGCTTGTCGAAAAGGGTAACCGTTTCCATATTGCCTGCCCAGGCAGACACGGATGTGCATACACAAAACAGTAACGCGGCAAAAAATTTAATCATGAACAATCCCCCCTCCAAAAAAATCAAAAACAATCCAAACCATTCTTCACACAAACCGGAACAGGTTCAGCCCCGTCACCGTTTCATCCAGCAGGCGTTCCACCTTGCCGGGCAGCGTACGAACCACGATTTCGCCTGTGGCGCCGATACGGCATTCATTTAAATGTCCGCCCATGATCTGCATTTTCGTATTGCACAGATTAATATGCAGATGAAGATACACGGCCCCCTCTTTCTGTGTCACGTTCCCCATCAGGGAGGTAATCTCCATGGGGCCGTTCAGTTCTGTTTTGTGATACTGGCGCTGCCCCACATCGTATAACCCGACCACCGCATGATCGGCCGCGCCGATACCCGTAACACTGGCCAGCGCAATCTGCTCCGTTTCACACAATTTCTGGAGAGAAGCAATAATTTCCTCTCCCTTGTCCAGTCGTACTACATACGTATCCGCAAATTTTTGAAACTCCATTTGGTACCCTCCTTCATTAAAATGGTTTTCAGTTTATCTTTTTAGAAAAAAAGATTCTCCCTATCACGTTCTGCCACTTTTGATACCGGCTCCGTGACATCGTACGATACAAGGAACGAGCGAATGTAATCCACCAGGGCTTTATCCTCGCAATAGATGAAGCAGCCTTTCTGCCCCCGGGTCAACAGCGTCTTGTACGTATTCTTGATCAGTCTTTCGGCTACATCATCCTTGGCGGAACGGATGCCGGAGGACTTATCATCTTTGGAAATTTTAGTCCGGTCGGTGATAATCTTTCCGCCAGTTTTATCAAAACGCAAATCATTTCCAATCAGCACGCCGATATAATCAAATTCCAAGCCTTGCGCCGTGTGGATACAGCCAACTTCTTCAAAGGAATTCGGGTTGATGGCCCAGATCTTGTCATTCTCCAGATTCCACTTTGCCTTAAACCCATTTTCCAGATAAATATCATACTCACCCCGGTTGTGCTTCACATTCCAGTCGTAACAGTAACCGGCCACCATCCGGGCTTTATTGTTGATTTTGTTCAGCTCACGCAGCGTATCCCGCAGTTCATTGGGGTCGTCAAACACCCGGATATCGAAATTCAACTCTTTCAAATCGATATCCATCGGTTTCCCAATCTGCAAAATGTTGTTGATGAGCTGGATGTACTGATCGCTGCCGTTACAACGGAACTGCGACTGAAGGACCGTGTCCTCGTTCATGATGACTTCACTGCCCAGTTCCGTAGCCCACTTTTTGATTTCCTCAACAGAGCCGATGTCCTTTTTTGTAATCTGCTGGTCTTCGTCCAGTAAAAACACGGTAAACAGCGAAGCGTTGATGCATTCCTTAACCTGATTTTCCCCTTTCCAGTCTCCATACATCTTCTTAACGAGACGATGGGTTTCATCCACGATCAGGCAGTCATAAAAATTTGAAGTTAAATTGCACAAGCCAAACGGAGAACGGAAAAGCTGCTTGATGTTAACCATAGCTTTATAATTAGATTTTGCCAACAGCTTCTGATAGGCCTCTCTCGGGGCACTGTTCTTCGTACAATAACAGGCATTATTATTTTTCAGGAGGAACTCTTTCAGTAAATTGACCGCAAGTACAGACTTCCCGGTTCCGGGTCCACCCTGAATGATGATGGTCCGTTTCTGCATATCTTTTCGGCACTGGGCCATGTACTTTTTACACAGATCAAAGACCACGGCCTGATCATCCAGTAACATGAATTCCTCGTTCCCTTTCATCAGAGATACAAGACAATCCTGCAGTGCTTTGGACGGACGGATCCTGCCGTTATCAATCTTATACAGCAGATCCCCCGAGGAAGATTTGCTGACAATGAATTTCTTGATGAAGTTCCGGAGCTGGATGGTCTGGCTTTTGTCAAACAACGGTGCCTCTTCCAACCAGGGAGTATAAATGTCATCATCCAGCGGCGTTCTTGCTGCCGGGCTGCAATTATGCAAATAAGCGCAGGGCTTTATGCCGATGCGTTCGTCCTGCACCTGCTCCGAAGAATTTTTTATAAAGGTTGCGTAGGCATAGGCCTGATAGGACGGATGGTTGACAATACGGTTCGCGCCGCCGGTATACGCCCTGACGCTGTGGCGCATGATATCGTCCACCTTCTCAGCTTTCGACCACTGTTTCAGTTCCACCACAACCACGTTGTTTGTGTTTGCAGCATCCGCCCCCGCAATCATAAAGTCCACGCGCTTTGAAGTTCGTGGAATCTGATATTCAATGGCGACTTCTACGTCATTAGGGATGTCCGGATCATCAATGGCAGAACGCATAAAATGCAGGGAATTCTGCCAGGACTGATATTCTGACTCCTGTCCTCCGGAAAGATGCTTCTCACGAAGCTTTTCCAAAATTTTGTCCGAAATCAGATTCAGATTTACGTCGTTGTTAAACTGACTCTTAGTGCCACTGTAGACTATCATAAGGTATCCTCGCTTCGTTTCTATGAATTACTCACTTTAATATTACTAGTTAAGGATAATAATTCGCTAAAAGTGTAATAAAACCTTTTTTTAGTTTCACTCTTCTTCCACCACACCGTACAACAGGGCAACAATTGTCGTTACTTCGTCTGTCATCTGTTCCGCCACATGGAAAGGATGAAATACGTAAGGCATCCCGCTTTTGTCCAACTGGTCCTTGTGTGCTTCAAAACAAAGTTTCATGGTTTTTTTCGTTTTGTCTGTGTAGATCATCTGCAACCTCCTGTTCCCCGTTTACGTTTGTAATTATTTTGTAAGTTCATGCAATCGTATCTATCATTTTTGTCCATGCATAACACCTCCACCCAGCTGCCTTTCCTCTTCATCCCATCTACTACCATTATAGTTAATTTGTCAAATAATGTGGTCGCCTGTTATGCGACAATCCCCATTCCCCCGCCTACTTAAATTTTACTACTTTGCCAGTCCGTTTGTACGTACTTTGAGAAATGCCGCGCGCCAGTCCTTGTGCGGATTTTGGAAGTTTTGCATTTTTGTGCGCAAAATTTCCAGCCGCGTTATACACGCCCGCCAATTCGTTTTTTTGAAAACTGTCAATGACAAAACTGTCATTTTTGAAAAGCGCCATGAAAAAATGACAAAAAATGACAGTTTATCATTGACAGTTTTCTTTTTATCCAATTTCACGGCAACTTACCTAGCTGATATTGCATCCGGTCAGTTTAGTGACCGGAATTTTTTCAGGAGTCCAGTCATAGTGCGGATTTGGAGCCTGCACTCTGTTATAAATATAGACAGACTATTTGTTTGTCTCTTTGTAACTTAACATGCCAGCATTCTATTGTTTGTTCGAGAGAGCTGCCACTGCGCCGACCCGCAAAATCCGACCGAAAGGATCAAAACAAAAAACACCGGACGCTTTTACACGCCCGGTGTGGAGATTAAAACTTAAAGCACTGCTACGCCAATAGACTTGGCAAGTTTGCGAACAGCGGCCTCGGAAAGTTTGCTGAGTCTTACATATATCATGGCTTAAACAATATGACAGGAAATCCGATTTACAGAAAAATCTTCACATCATATCATCCAGGGGAGTTCTCATATAACACTCACCACCGGCAATATTCTTAAGTGCTATATCATCTAATTCAAAATCAGACAATTCCGTCATGTAAGCTTCCGCTTCGTCTTTGGTAATGGCAAAGCCTTCGGCTTTTGCCAGCGCCATCAGTTCATCGGCAGACTTGCACTGTATCGCTTTTTCCAGCATTTCTTTTGTGAGTTCTTTTTTGTTGATTGGCATAATCAATTCCTCCCTTAACTGTTAATACTTAAATGCTTTTTATTATATATACAAAACAGGTTCATCAAAATTGACGCTGATGGAAATATTTTGTTAATTATATCATACTCATCTTTGCTGAGCAAAACTGAAATTATCATATTTCATAACTGTTAACACCAAATAAATAACGCCTGCACCCTTCCGGGTACAAGCGTCAGGGCCGGATCCGTCTGCCTTCCCCGGTCATCTGCTATGCACTTTACTTCCACGGTTCTCTGGCTCCTTATCCACTTGTAGCTACATCTTTTTGGAACATACCGCCGGTAACACGATTCTTTCCCTGGCGCTTGGATTCATAAAGCATCCCATCCGCCATATGAAACATGGCTCGTAAATCTTCGCCGGTCTTCGTTACCCCGGAAACATACCCTACAGAAATATGCAAAGGCAGTTTTTCCGGCCCTAATGCGACCCGTGTCAGCTTCGTCCGTGCATGTATCATTTCCAAATTGTACTGGCTCCAGTCTTCATCCAGCCGGATAAGCAGAAACTCATCCCCTCCGTACCGGTAACAATCCGTATTGGTAAACGTATCGGCCAGTACCTCGCTGAGTTCCCTGAGTGCCACGTCGCCGGTTTCGTGTCCGCAGACATCGTTAATCTTTTTAAAGTCATCAATATCTAAAAGGGTAACGATCAGACTGTGATTCTTATACTCCTCATAATTTGTACGCAGCATATTTCGGTTATACAATCCTGTCAGCGGATCAATATGGCTTTCTTCCTGCAACACTTCGTTACTGTCACGCAGCCTTTTCACAACACTCATTGTTTTCTGCCGGGTTGTATTCCAGATTTGGTGCAGTTTCCCCAAAAACACGGTAATGGCAATCACACTGAAGCCGGTCATAATTACTCTTTGCAGATTGATGGGTGCATAGCTGAAAAAGCTATGGTCTTCCGAGTAAAAATACATAGCAAACAGAATTACCTGCGCTGCGCATATGATACCTGCCGGAAAATCAAAGAGACTGACACAGACGACCAGGCCGGAAAGTAACAACACTTCCGGATTGGGAATGGAGAGGTTGCCGCAGGCAACCATCAGCAAGAGCATAAACAAAAATGCCCCTAACGAAGTGAGAATCCGTGTTTTGCCTTGATTTTTATTTCTATTATGCTTCTTTCTGGATTTCTGATTGGACACTATGATAACCTTTCATTAATAAGTAAGCAGTTCTCCGGGATTTTGCTTTCCCTCAAAAAACAAAATTAAATTATTATTAATTATATTTCATTACGCTGTTCAAAACAATGGGGGTTCCAAAACGTCACAACACATTATCTTTAGCCGCCTTGTTATGATTTTAATAATAAATCTGCGGTTATTGAATCATTTACTGTGCAAAACTGGGATTTGTCAATCCGTTTTCTACAGCATTTTATTAGACAACAGCTTTATAATTTGCGAATACGTTTTTTCATCGTTCAGCTTTTAGTGGGAAATCATGTAACGGGTGATGGCTGCACATCGGATTGCTGCACCCTGCTCAAATGTAGCGTAGTCCATTTTCGCAGATCCATCCGCTTTATCGGAGATTGCCCGTATGATAACAAAAGGTATTTTGTTCTGGTGGCAAATCTGTGCAATCGCTCCGCCCTCCATCTCACAACAGAGACCGCCAAATTTTGCAACAATGGCATTCTTTTGCTCTGTAGTCGAGATGAACTGATCGCCGGTACAGACACGGCCTTCGAAAACGTTGACTTCCGGCGCACACTTCCTGACAGCCTTCACTGCGCTTTTGCGCATAGTTGCATCCGCAGGTAAAGATGGTGAACCAATGCCCTCCAACTCACCGGGAGCATAGCCCAATGGGGTCAAGTCAAAATCATGCTGCACCACATCCTTGGATACAACAATATCTCCGATATTGATTGAGGCATCCAGGGAACCGGCTACTCCGGTATTGATAATGCGTTTTGCTCCAAAGACGTTGATAAGAAGTTGGGCGCATGTTCCGGCGTTAACCTTTCCCATACCGCATTTTACAATCACAACATCCGCACCGTCCAACAATCCCTCGCAAAACTCCATACCCGCAATGCGTGTTGTCTTTGCGTTTCTGACCTCCCGTTTTAAGGAGTCTACCTCCATATCAACCGCGCCAATAATCCCGGTTTTGATGGCTTTTTCACGATTTCCTGCGAAGCCTGCAAGCACAGATACGAGAAGAATCGCAACAATCAGAAGACTCACGGTTTTGATTTGTTTTTTCATTTTTTTCCTCCAAAGAGAACTTGTAACAGAAGATTTAAACAGGGATTTGTCATACTAAAACAACAGCCGTGGATGCAGAATTTCCACGACTGTCGAATCATTTGCTGTGAAAAAAAGGATTTAATAATTTACTAAATTGAGGTACAACAGAGACAACTCTCTTTTATAATAATACCATAATTAAACGTAAAATTTGAACAAACTAAAAGCTTTAATCAGGACAATTTAACCTACATTTATATAACTCGGACAAGCTTTCCCATAATTTTCGCATATATTATAGCCGCCTGCAACCTTTTTCAGTGCTTCTTCTTCCAACTCCATATCGTCTATCTCGGCCAAATAGGCTTCAGCCTCCTCTTTTGTCACTTCAAAACCTTCCGATTTGGCTAAAGCTATCAGTTCTTCCGTAGTACGACATTGCATGGCTTTTGCAAGCATTTCTTTTGTGAGTTCATTTTTGTTAATTGGCATAATAGTTTCCTCCTTAGGTGCTATTTATTAAATGCCTTTATTATATATACAAGACAAGTTCAGCAAAATTGACAAAAATGGAAAATATTTTTTAAATTATCCGCAAAATGGTTTTGCAAACAAGCAGTGCACAGTCATACGGTGCCGTGCCCCTGCTCAACAGCCTTTATTTCCTCTTCTGACGCCTGTTTTAAGCAGTAAGTGTCAAACATCGGTCCTTCCGGGAGTTTAATTTCGATCGAATTGATTTTTGAAATCTGTCCTTTTCCGGATTTCATGATAATGTCAAACACATGCCCGCCATGCGCTCTGTCATCGGATATAAAATGCAAATGCCATCCGAAGGCATTGATTCCGTCCATATAGTCAGGAAAATAGACACAGACAAGAGTACCCTTAATTTTATCAAATTTAAAAGCTTTCTGGGTTTTTCCAAGTATTGTTTTCAGGTCCACATGCACGGACTCATAGCCTGATTCCGACCTGGCATCCACAATATCAAATTCTCCGTCAATACGGGCCATATGCATGCTGTTAAGGCCAAAGTGGGAATCAATAATATTATTAAGCGCTATCTTCAGTTCTTCTATGCTATTAATACAACCGAATTCTATAGGGGTACTCTCTTTCATTACGCAAACAGTAGAAAACGGAACGCCACGGTCTGGTTCTGCCGCAACAACATCACCGTTTTCCATAGCTCTGTAACAGGAACCGTCAAGTACGATCATTTCGCCATCTACGTCTTTGAATGTGCCAAGCCCGATATTACCGTGGTTAAGCAACTCCGAAACGGGTATAACAGCCCTCGAATATCCAAGCATCAGAGCTTGCAGTGTTGAAACCTGATACATCTTCATGCTATTCATAACCTGTTGTCCCTCCTACGACGACGTTTTTTATGCTGACACAGAGCTTCGGTTGAGCAGACAGCATCCCACAAATGAAGCGAGAATTGTCTATGCATCCGCTCCCAATGGTATGAGGCGGTTTGTTTCTATATATCACTGTCATCATTATAACAAAACAGCCATGGATTTTTTCACGGCTGTTGGATAACTTACTGTACAAAAATGCAATTTGCCATAGAGTCCTCAATAGCGGGATTCTGCAGGGATACTTTTATCACCGCCACCCGGCGCCTTTCCTCCCGCAATATGTTTGAGTTCACCGTCTTTCAGTTCACATTCTGATAACTCATCAAAGTACGCCTCGGCTTCCTCTTTCGTAAGGTCAACGCCTTCGGTTTTAGCGAATGCAATCAAATCTTCCGCAGTTTTGCACTCCAGAGCTTGTTTCAGCATTTCTTTTGTGATTTCATTTTTGTTAATCGGCATTATAAAATCCTCCATTAATTATTAATTATAAAATGCTTTTATTAATATATACAAAACAGGTTCAGCAAACTTGACATTGTTGCAAAATATTTTTTTTATTATATCATACTCATCTTCGATAAGCAAAACTGAAATCAGCTTAACTTAATGACATTGCCACGCCAATCCTCACACCTGTTTCCACGGTTATGACACAATCGTATTTCCTTATCTCCACATATCCAACACCGTAAGCTGTTCTTCTCTTATGATCGCATCTTCCTTATTCAGCATCCCCAGGTGCAAATGCGGTTTTCCTGTGCCGTGGTAATCACTGCCGCCACTGATCCGCAGCCCCTTTTCACAGCCAGCGCGGCACAGCGCTTCCACTTCCTCCATTATGTATTCGGAATAATAACATTCCAGTCCGTCAATGCCTGCATTGCGTAACAGTTCCAACTGCTCCCGGAATTGTTCTTGCGTTAACCGTTTCTCCCTGACTCCCCCAAAAGGGTGCGCCCACACCACAACGCCTCCGGCAGCTTTTATGGCTTTAATGGCGCCTATGGCATCCACTCTGCCGCCGGGCAGACTCTTTAAATAGGTTTTGTAAATATCTATTGGCGCTTCGCCCGGTTGTACAGGCGGTAAGTGTTTCTGGATAAGATCGGCAAAAGCCGGCTTACCGGGACTTTTCTTTTTAAACAGCTCTGCTTTTTCTTCTTCGCTGAACGCAAAACCCAATTCTTCTGTCAAGTACTTCCAACGCCGTTCCGTTTTGTTCATCCGCACATCATTCGCTTCTTCAACAAATTTTCGAAACGCTGCATGATTGGGATCATAGTTATAACCAAGAATATGACACTTGGCAACATCTGTTTTGCACGAAAGCTCAACGCCTTTTATAAATTTTATTTCGGCAGGTACAATGCGTTCCATTTCCAACGCGCCGTCAATTGCGTCATGGTCTGTTACCGCAAATGTAGTTATGCCGAGGGTTTGTATTTTTTTCAACAATTCCGGAATCGTATCCGTTCCATCCGAAACGACGGTATGCATGTGTAAGTCAACTTTTGAATTCATAGTGATCCTCCTTACTTCACACCAATCACTATATGGTGCTTAGCATCGCTTCTGGTCTTTATCGTCTGCAGCGCGTATTCCTTTAATCACGATTTGTACGATTAACTTTGATTTACATAATTATAACAAAACATCCGCAGAAATTAAATCCACGGCTGAAATCTTTTAAGTATAATTGTGAAAAATCAGTTATCATTTCATGATAACATAGAAAAATCGGGAACCCGCTTACTATGCGGATTCCCGATGTTTTTTTAATTGGTCGGAGCGACTAGATTTGAACTAGCGACCTCTTCCACCCCAAGGAAGCGCTCTACCAAGCTGAGCCACGCCCCGAATACATAGGATATTTTAGTATAGAAATACGATTATGTC
>JAFSPK010000026.1:0-5435 GCA_017443005.1 Acidaminococcaceae bacterium | reverse complement strand
TGCCGGATTTCATTGCGCAATTCCACCATTTTGCGCATATCTTCAAAATTGCTGTCTGTCAGTTCCTGAATCTTTGCCTCGTTATCCTTCTGGGCCTGCAGGCGTTCCTGCTGCTGTTGTTCCAGATCCGTTACCAGTGCGGCAGCCTCGTCCCGTTTGGCTTCCAGTACGTCAAACTCTTTGGCCAGCGTTTCCATCTGGGCCATCCACTGATCAATCTGCTCCTGCAGTTTCCCATTGCGTTTTGCAATATTCCCCTGCTGCCGGATACTCTGCTCAATGCGTTCATCCAGCACGGCGTCTTCACCCTTGATGGCTTCCAGGGCCTTTTCCTTTTCCGTGATGCCCGCCTGGATATGGGATACCTGATCGTTTAACGCATCCAGTTCCTGCTGCAGTCCGGTCAGAAACGCTTCCTGTCCGCTCACTTCCGTGCTTTTTTCCAGAAAGACGCGGTTACAGTCCTCCTGCTCATGCTGGAGTTTGGCCCGGGCCTGTTCAATGGTTTCCACCCGCTGCACGAACTGGGTCAGCTTGCAGATTCGCAGCTTTCCGTTCAGCTCGTTGAAGCGCGTGGTCCGCTCCGACTCAATGCGCAAGGGCTCCACCCGGCTTTCCACTTCGCTTTTAATGTCGTTGATGCGGGTCAGGTTGTTGGCCGTATCATCCAGACGGCGCGTAGCTTCCTTCTTCCGCATGCGGAACCGGGCAATTCCTGCCGCCTCTTCAAAGATGGAGCGACGGTCCTCCGGCCGGCTGTTCAGTATCTCGTCGATTTTATTCTGCCCGATGAGGAACATGGCACCCTTGCCCATGCCCGTATCCGCCAGCAAATCCAGTATATCTTTTAATCTGCAGTTTTTCTTGTTGATAGCATAATCGCTGTCACCGGAACGATACAGACGACGGGTAATGCTCACCTCGTCAAAATCCAGCGGCAGCATGTGGTCCCGGTTGTCGAAGACCAGCGTCACTTCTGCCACGCCCAAGGGACGGCGCCTGCTGGTACCCGAAAAGATAATATCTTCCATTTTGCTGCCACGGAGATATTTGGCGCTCTGTTCGCCCAACACCCAGCGCACCGCATCGGATATATTACTTTTTCCCGAACCGTTGGGTCCCACCACAGCGGTGATGCCCGCGCCGAATTCCAGGGCGGTGCGTTCCGCGAAAGATTTGAACCCGAAGGCTGTTACTGATTTTAAAAACAAAACGAATCACCTGTATACTGATATTATTTACGTTTCGCCGCTTTTTTTGCCTTTTCTTTCAGGGCCATGGAGGCTTCCCGGGCTGCCTGGCGGCTGATTTGCCGGCGGTTGGAACCGGTCTTCGGAGCATGGCGCTTGTCCGCTACGGAATTACGGCCACGAGATTTCGGGGCTTCCTTTTTCTGTTCCGCTGCCCGCCGCCGGGCTGTCGCGATACGTGTGCGGCGAACAATCTTCCGTCCGTTCACCGTCTGCTTTTCCAGCGTCACGCCCAGTTTTTTCTCTACATTATGAAGCCAGCGCAGCTCCTCCGGCGTGTACAGCGTAATGGCGATGCCGTCTTTGCCGGCCCGACCGGTACGGCCCACCCGGTGTACATACCAGTCCGCATCATGGGGCACATCGTAGTTGATGACATGGGTCACGCCTTCTACGTCCAGTCCCCGGGCTGCAATGTCACTGGCCGCCAGAATCTGAATTTTGGCGTCACGGAACTCTTTCATCACCGTTTTACGCTTTGCCGCACTCATATCACCTGTCAGCACGCCCACATTATAACCATGCTCACTCAAAAAAGCGTCCACTTCTTTCGCCCTCTCCTTGCTGATGCAGAACACCAGCATCAGATAAGGATTCAGCCGGTCGATGAGGTGCATCAGTGTCTCCGGCTTTTTTTCCTCCGTTGTACGGATGCAGATCTGCTGAATGGCTTTCACCACCGCCTCTTCCGGATCGATGTCAATGATCTGGCAGTTGGTGGTCAGTTTGCGCCCCAGTTTATTGATTTCTTCCGAAACCGTAGCGGAACACAGCATGGTCTGCCGTTCCGGCCCAGTCATGGCAATCAGCTCCAGCGCATCATCCATAAAGCCCTGAGCCAGCATCTCGTCAACTTCGTCCAGCACCAGGAATTTTACTCCGCCCAGATCCGTATTTCCTTTTTCAATATGGTCCAACAGGCGCCCCGGAGTACCGATCAGCACCTGGGCCTTGCCCGCCAGTTTGTTTTTCTGGGTTTCGAAATCACGGCCTCCGGTCACCGCCAATGTTGCAATCCCCAGCCCGTCAAGCACCTGCTTCATCACTTCGTTGACCTGCTGGGCCAGTTCCCGGGTCGGCGTAATCACCAGCGCCTGCACGTATTTCCTGCCCGGTTCGATCTTCTGGGCCAGCGGAATCAGAAATGCCAACGTCTTGCCCGTCCCTGTCTGGGCCCGGGCCAGCACGTCCCGCCCCTTCAGCAACGCAGGTATCGCCTGCCGTTGCACCGGCATAGGTGTTTTGATTCCCATTTTCTGCAAATTTTCCCTCACCTGGGGAAGCACGTTAACCTGTTCAAAAAAATCTATCATCAACATTCTCCTTTTTCTTTCTTCTTCTCTCTTAGCAGCTTCCGTCTCAGCGTTTCCGGGTGCCCGCGCTGTGCTGCCATAAATACCAGACTGCCAGGCTCCGCCAGGGACGCCAGCCTTCCATCAGTTTGTTCAGCTGTCCCCGTTTGGGAACATCTTTCAGGCAAAACAATTGCTGCATTTCCTTTTTCAGGAGGAAATCATCTCCCGGCAGCACATCCGGCCGGCACAGGGAAAGCAGTAAAAACATTTCCACCGTCCACTGCCCCAAGCCGCGTACCGTTTTCAGCAGCTTAACAATCTGTGCGTCTGGCATATCCGCAAAAGCAGCAAAATCAATGGTACGGTCCAACACCAGCCGGGCGAATTCCTTCATATACGTTATCTTGATTGCCGTCAGGCCGCAGGTGGCAACGGTCTCGTCCGTGAGGACCATCAGCTTCTCCGGCATCACTGGGTTCCCCGCCAAATGGCGCAGCTGATTCATGATTTTACCGCTGGACTCCGGCGGCAGTTGCTGTGCCGCAATACCTGTCAGCAACACTTCAAAATACCGCTCCAGTCCATCCGGCTCCAGCGTGCAGTGACCATATTTATTTATGAAAGGAAGCAACTCCGGCGCCTTATCCCGTAAATACGCCTCGCCGGCCAACCAGTCCGTGGTCTTTTGCATCGCCCTGCCCTCCCAAACAAATTAAACGCAAACTATCCCATGTTTATTGTTTAATTATATCATAAGTAATAAGGCGCATTCAACCAAAAATGAAACGTAAATTGCAATAAGAAGTTGCACACTTCTTAAAAAATCCCATCAAACCATATAAATTCGGTCTAACTCTTTTTCAAACAGTTCGTTTGGTGTGTGATATCCCAAGATCTTTCGGGGTAAATCATTCGCCCACTCGCAGGCAAAATAGATTTCATCAGTATCGTATCCGTCTATTCGCCTGTATTTGGGGATGAACCGTCGAAGCAGTCCGTTAGCCCTTTCATTGCTGGGACGTTCCCAGGCAGAATACGGATGCGCGAAATAGACCGTTGTCTTTGTGTCCTGTTCCAAAGAGGAAAGGTCTGCAAACTCGCTCCCATTATCTGCGGTAATGGTCTTGAATATCTCGGAGAACTTGCTGCCGGCCCACTTTTTTAACCGAAGGAGCCCAACTTTTACCGCTTCTGCGTTCTTGCCGGCTATCGGGATCCCGATGTACTTCCGGGTCTGCCGTTCGCATAGAGACAAGACGGCTTTGTCTGTCTTACTCTTTCGCCCGATGACCGTATCGATTTCCCAGTGTCCGAATTCGGCACGTTGGGTCACTTCGGTCGGACGTTCTTCCAGGCTGCGTCCAAATGTCTTCAAGTGCTGGCGGACCACAGTCGGATGGGTACGACGACGAACCTTTAACGGCAGGTCAATGTTGCGCACATCCTGGAACAGACAGGCGTCCACGTAGTTATACAGGGTTTTGGTACAGACCATTTGTTCTTTGGGAAACAAAGAGTGCAACCGGGCATAACCGACACAGGCGTCTAACGACCAGTGGAACTGTTTCACCTTCTGGATGGCCCAGGTTACAAAGGGGCTGGCAACGAACCGTTTGTGCTTGGTACAGCTGTTCTGATGTTTACAGTTGTAATCCCGTTGTGCTCTGGCTGCACCGTAATGCCCAGTATGGGGATGCGCTCCACGTTTCAGCTCGTTCCGGATGGTGTTCGGTGCACAGTGCATGAGTTTGGCCAGCTTACGAAGGGAAAGAGATTGGCCCAAAAGTTTGGCTGTACGCAAGATTCCCTGAAGTTCCCGCCGATCTGTTTTAGAAAAGTGTTTCCCTTTTTGATGAAATGTGGTATCTTTAGATTGATCCATGTTGATCTTTCTCCTGTTATGTTTTGTGTGGTAACTTAATTTTAACAGTAAAGATACCAACATGGATTTTTATTTTCAATTTTTACTGTGCAACTTCATTTTACAATGAACCATTTACCTTTTTTCATCCTTTCATAAATTTGGGCCGTAGTAAGAAGAAACTTCTTGCCTTCCTCGCCAGCTCGTCGATAGATTAATACTAGATTCCTTTCATCAGGAGCTAGCACGTCAAGACCTTGGCTCCGATTAATATCGGTTGCTTGGCCGTCGCCAATAAGCCATAATTCAGAGACATTTAACTTTTTGGCTATTTTTGTAATTTTGTCTATTCGTGGAACAGCGTTCTTGTTTAAGTATTGTGAGATGTTGGACGGTGCGAGTCCGCAGGCGGACGCTAGATCAGCCTGAGAGATATTTCGGATTGCAAGGGCATATGAAAGCCTGAAAGAAAATGTATTCATCACATTGGCTTGAGGTGGCTTAGAAATGTTTTTCTGCAAGATTCTTTTTGTGTTTGTCATTTTTTCTTTTCCTCCTTAAGATTTTAACAGCCGCGGAAGGTAATGTATTCTCCTCTTACACCCCTCCTTCCTGTACTCTTCCGTCAACGTCCCTGTGGGCCGCTGCTGTTTTGGATTTTTTACTTGCCACATTCAAAACGACCGGATAAGCCTGGAGCGCAAGGGGTCACCAAAAAATTTTACGCACCACAAAAATTTTTGGGGATGCCACTTGCCCCTTGCGGGGAAGGCGCGGTCGTTACAATGGGGGAAGGAAAAAACCGGAAACGCACTCCACTCCACCTTGTTATGGTTGACAAAGGATGTTTTCTGAACTATACGCTAAAATACACTGTATGAATTACCACATTTCATGTATTTTAGAGTTGTTTTTATTGATTTATACATTTATGCATGGTAAAATAAAGACATTAAAATACACAAAGATATTAGAAGTGAGGTTTTAATAATGAAAGTTGCGTATGTCAGGGTTTCGACTGCAGAGCAG